>JAAOZJ010000017.1 GCA_011605835.1 Thermoproteota archaeon | reverse complement strand
GCGTCGTCTTCGTTGACACGAGTGTGAACCTTATCATCTCTTTTCACCATTGAGACGACCGTTAATAGCAGCATCGCCCAAATCTTCGCCAAGCCCTTAGAGCCCTTGCGACCGTATACATGACCCCCTCTGTATTATCAGAGGGGGAGAGTGGTAACACGATTTATAAAGCTTTCCCCCAAAGATCGTGGCCAAACGCTCATTGAATCCGCTCCAGCAAGACTCGAGCCTTACATTCGTTCTCTTTCAGAGTTCTCTGCGGCACTCCCCTATCTCTCCTCCAACGGCTCGTTTAGGCTAAGGGCAAGGCCTTGACCACGAGCATTAAGAGGGGAGTCGAGATGAAAATATAAAGTATTAGGGCAAGCGTCAGCTTAAGGGCCAGCTTCGACTGGTACATGGATACGTAGAACGGGAAAGAGTGCCTAGGGAACTCGGATATCACGGCGAAGATAATCCTCCCTACAAACAAGGCGATAAGCGCATCCTTCCACGCCACCACGCCCTCCCTTATGAGCTCGCCTGCCATCAGTATCGCGGCCATGGGATTGAGCGCGTAGGTGATCGTAATAGGCAGGGCTTCCGTGCTCACGAAAAACGCCTTTGCTAAGGGCATGGAGAGGTTCTTCAAATAATCGAACACCCCGAGGTAGGTGAGGAGAAGGAGAACCATTACCACTATCACGTACCTTATCCCCACGCTCTTCGCCATGAACGCTGCCTTTAAAAGAGACCATCGGACGTCGATTTTCTCGTTCCGCACCTCATCGTCCAAAACTATGTCCTCCCGTTCTTTCGTGAGCAGGAATCTCCCGCCGATTATACCGATAGCCATTCCGATGAAGAAGCCTATGACCGATAGAGTCACGTACACCGCCCCGACGAAGAGGCCGAGCCCCGCTATAGCGACTGGCAACACGTATTGTATAGTCATTCTCGATCCCCCAAAGGGTAGCGCTACAAGATTGTAGCACACGACCTCTCTGTGGTTCAGAGCTCCACTCTTAACGAGAGAGGACACTATCGCGTGCTCCGCCCGAGAATCTATCACCCCGGTTATCATCGGAACAGAAAGCTTCTTGGGCAGTCTAGCCAATTTCAGTAGAGGTCCAAGGGGCCTCCCTATCTTCTTATGTAAACCACAGGAGAAGAGGACGTCGGCTAAGAAGACGCCGACGAAAGTCGTCGCCAAGAGGAGGAGAATGGAAGTGGCATAACGTAACAGCACGTCCGTAAAGAACGGCGGGATCGATGCCATGAAAACAACTCCTCGAAGAGGCCTCAGATTCTGTGCACCTCAGCATCGGTAAACCTTGCTATTAAGTCGATGTAGGAGGGCGCTGGGTCTATAATTCCTCGAGGTCTAGTGTCGTATATCTTGAACTTCGCACCCATCCTTTTTAAGGCCCTACACAGACCCTCTATCTCCTCTTTCACATCCCCTCGAAGCGGCACGTTAGCCTTCCCATCAGTAATCAAGACTCCGGTCACGACGGCGTTCTTGTGCTTCTCCTTAAACGTCCTTGCCATGACTAATAGATCGTAGAGGGCCGAGGACAGCGGAGTCCTTCCACCTGTCTTCACCTCCTCCAATATTCTCAAGACGTCGCCATACCTTCTAGTGGGGTGGACCAATACCTCGCTCCTAAGCCCCTTAAAGCATATGAGGGCCAGCTCGTCCCTCTTCACATAAGCGTTCTTCACAAAGTCCATCGCTATCCCCTTCGCTATCGCTATCCTCCTCATGGCGGTCATGCTCCCGCTCGAGTCGAGGAGTATGGCACAAAGCCTCTTGGCTCTAGCTCTCCTAATCCTAACCCTCACGTCCTCTTCTTCCACGATCGGGCTGCCCCTCAAAATCGCGCTGACGATCGTGGCCGTGAGGTCTATGTCGTGAGGCTCGCGCTTGGGTATGGTGTAAGAGATGGGAATTCCGTGCGGGTTGTCTATTACGGTAGTCCTCACGCCTCTTGAGCCTCGGGCCTGTTGAGATTCGCTCCTAAGCCTAAGGCCTTTCTCCCTTTCTAACTCTATTTCTTCAGCGCTGAACTTCTCTTCCCTATCCCCTAGTGCTAAGGGAACGAGGTCGCTACCTTTCTCTCCTCTTCGTCGCTCACTTGAGTTACTTCCGCTATCTCTCGCACCATCTTGTCTCTTATCCTTGTTGTCGTGGGGATTGCGTTCTTGACCTTGTGGAGGACTAGGTGGTTGAGGTGGTTCCTCGAAAGGCCTCGACTTAATTCTGTGCGGTAGCGCGAGCTCCATGGCCTTCTTTAAGTCATCGAAGCTCACTACCTTTCTCCCATCAAGGGCGGCTATGGCCTTAGCAGCTCTCACCGTGACTATCTCGGCCCTATGGGTCCTTATGCCCATCTCTACAACGGTCTTCGCCAAGAGCTCGAGGAGGTCGTCTGGCACCACGACGTCGTTCAGCATCTCTCTAGCCTTCACGACTCTATTCTTCAGATCCTCCTGCAAAGGCCTGTACTTCTCAATAAAGGATATAGGATCCGATTGGAACTCCTCAACTTTTTTCACTATTTCTATCCTCGTCTTGGGATCTAAAGGGGCCTCCACTTTCACGAAGAGGCCAAACCTGTCGAGAATTTGAGGGCGAAGCTCCCCCTCCTCCGGGTTCATGCTCCCGACAAGTATGAACCTCGCTGGGTGCCTTACTGAGATCCCCTCCCTTTCCACGATGTTCCATCCCATCGCGGCGCAGTCGAGCAAGACGTCGGCCACGTAGTCCTCGAGGAGGTTGACTTCGTCTATGTAGAGTATGTTCCTGTTGGCCTCGGCCAGGAGGCCAGGCTGGAGGGCCCTAACCCCCTCCTTGAGGGCCCTCTTTATGTCGAGGGTCCCGACGAGCCTGTCGACGGTTATGCTGAGGGGCAGGTCGACCACCCTCATCTTCCTCCTCTCCACCTTCAGCTCGCCGTTCGCCGCTCTCTCGTAGCAGGCGTCGCACATCTCCAGCGGGTTCCTAGGGTTGCAGGAGAAGGGACAGTCGGCGACGACCTCTATTTCGGGGAGGAGGTCAGCCAAGGCCCTCACGAGGGTCGTCTTCCCCGTCCCCTTGTCCCCGCTGAGGAGTACCCCACCGACGGCTGGGTTCACCGCTGCCACTAAGAGGGCGAGCTTGGCCTTCTCTTGGCCGACCACCGCCGTGAAGGGGAGGACGTACTTCCTCTCGACCCTCTCCACTATTTACTCGCCCTCTTCAGCAGGCTGATAGCCTTCTCAACGTCGGTTAACCTCTCCTTCCAGTGCTCGTCGTCCTCAGACGTATAGACTCGAATGGCACTTCCCTGCACCTCCCCCTCTCCTATGGACTCTTCAAGTATTCCCTCTATCTCACCATAGACCTCTCTCAGCCTCTCCAGTAGTTCTTCAGAGGGCCTCCACAGCCCTCTCTCAGCGGCCTCTACGAGCCTCCTAGCTATCTCCTCGAGGGCCCAAACGTTGTTCTCCTCGAACCACCTCCTCATCTCCTCGTCCAAGACGTAGGTCTTGGCTATCTCGTCGAAGATCCAGTCGTCAACTAACTTCGTCGTCGCGGACCATCCATAGAGGTGCAATATCTTCCTGGAGAACTCATTAGCGCCCCTATAGCCGTGCTTCTTCATCTCGTCTATCCAGACCGGGTTGAGGAGCTTCGCCCTCACCACCCTTTCTATCTCGTCCTTCATCCCCCTGACTTGTGTTAATGAGATGTCCCTCGTGTCGACAGTCACTATCTCCACGTCGTCCCTCCCAGTTAAGGCCTTGACCGCGTTGAAGAACCCTCCGTGGTATGCGAAATAGCAACAGCAGCCAAATATGTCGTGCTCGTCGCTTACATGATTCCTATTCACTACATCCACTTCAGAGAGGTTGAGGACGAGGCTTTCAGGGGCTGGTTTCCCGAAGTGCTTTCTAGAGTAGGCGTAGCTAGCCCACTGTATCCACGTCTTCGCGAGGTCTTCGTCGCTCTTCCAAGCCGAGGCCTCCACAGCGAAGTTCACGCCAGCCCCATAGGAGCCTGGAGGAGAGCAGAAGACCCTGCACAAGGCTATGTCTCGCGCTTCTGCCACGTCCTTGCCCATCTCTGCGAGTTTTGATAAGTGCTCCACGTAATGCTTCTTCACGTAGTTCATGTGGAGCGGCTCGTCTAAGAGAGCGACCTTTGTCACAGCCTCGTCTATCAAGTAGACGTAGTTCGGTAGGGTGTCTCTTACTATTCCACTTATCCTCACGACGCAGTCTATCCTCGGCCTCTTGAGCTCCTCGAGCGGGATTACCTCGAGGCCCTTAACAGACCCGTCGGGCCTCCAGACAGGCCTTACACCGAGGAGGTACAGTATTTGGGCGAGCTGTTCTCCATCGGCCTTGTACGCGTCGATGCTCCAGAGAACCTGTCCAACGCTTTCCGGGTACCTGCCATGCTTCTCCAAGTAATACTTAATCAACTTCTCGGCTGTCTCGATGCCAATTTTCCAAGCCGCGGGAGTGGGCAGAGTAGTGGGGTCTACGGCATAGAAGTTCCTTCCGGTCGGCAGTACCTCGATCTTCCCTCTCGTCAGGGCGCCACTAGCCCCGGGCTCGATGTAGCCACCGCTCAGCCCAATGGAGAAGCCCTCGTACTCCGCCACGCCGCTCCTCTTGATCCTCTCAACTATTTCCAAGGCCCTCAGGAAGGCCTCCTCGACCTTCTTCGCGACATCCTTCTTAACCTTCAGCTCATACCTTAACACGTACTTCACCCCCAAAGGCCGAGCTCAATTCCTCGTCTAAGACCTCCAAAATGCTATTCCTCAGCTCGGGGCTTCTTATGAGGGCTTCAACCACCTTGACGGCTACCCTCCTAATGACCTCGAGGGCCTCAGAGTTCGTCATGCCCAGCTCATTCACCTTCAGCGGATTGGCCCTCATCTCGTCGTAGTCGAGCCCCATGTACTCGGCTATGGCCCTTATTATCGACGGGAAGTTGTGAGAGTCATAGGCCATCACCGTGACCGCGTAGTTCGCGAGCTTTGAGGGATCCGTAGGCGAATAGCCGAAGACGTGGAGTCCCATGTTTATTTGGGTCCCTCTCACCATGTCGAGGTACCTATGCACTTCTTCCACCACCTCCTCTGGGCTCCTCCCCCTTATCGGGACGTTG
>JAAOZJ010000018.1 GCA_011605835.1 Thermoproteota archaeon | reverse complement strand
GCGCCGTACCTGTGCTTTATCACCTTCACGCCCAGCCTCGATGCGTGGACCTCGAGCTGTTCCTCGGCGCCAGCCCTGAAGGTGTCGCTACAAGCCAGGACTACAGAGAGACCGTTCTTCAGCAACAGGTTGGCGACCTTCGCCACCGTGAGGGTCTTGCCGTGACCGTTGGGCCCCACGAACATCACCGTAAATACCCTGCCCTCCTGCCTCCACCTCTTGGCCTCCGACACCAGGTCTATCTGTGGCACTGACGTGAGCATCCTATACAGGGTCCCTCGAAGGCTCCTCAAAACCACCTGGTATACGCTCTCGGTCCTCCCTACCCTAGCCCCCTTGAGGTAGGCGACCACGTCGTCGACTATTTCGAGGGCCACGGGGAGGGCCACGTCGCTCTCCACTAGGGCTAGGCGAAGCCTCTCGGCCACGTCTGAGAGGCTCTTCTCGTCGAGCTCCTTCGTCGTTATCTCTTGAAAAAGGGACTTGAGCTTGCTCTTCAGGAAGCCCAGCAAGCGCTTTTTAACCTCCGGCCTGGCTCTCGGCTATCTTCCTCAGCTCCGGCTCGAGCTTCGAGAGCCTGGCGGTGACGCTGGCGAGTTGCTGTTGGGTTTCAGCGACGAGCCTCTTTAGGGCGTCTATCCTAGCCTCGAAAAACCTCTTCGCGTCCTCCAAGCTCTTCTCGACCAAGACGTTCGCGCCCACGTTTACCAGTATCTTCTTCGTATCGGTGATCTTGCCCCTCGCGTAGGCATTGGCCCCCAGCATGAACAGTGCTTCGACCTCCTCCGTCACCTTGCCGAGCTCCTCGATGGCCTGTATGGTGCCCTCCATTTCGTTTATGGCCGTCAGAGCTAGGTCTATCCTCTGCCTCAGGGCCTCGGCCAAGCTTTGTAGGTATTGCCACTCGGCGACGAGCCTGTTCACGTCTTGGGGCGTGGGCTTAGCGCTGCTCTGAGCCAACTTCGACCAACTCCCTCACTTCTTCAATCTTTATGTCAAACCTCTTAAGCTTATGCCTACTGCCCAAGAGCGAGAACACCTTTTCGAGCGCGTGCTCGGGCTTCAACGCCCTCACGGTCATCGAGAATCTGCTCCACCTGTTCTTTATCTTCATTCTACCGCTTATCTCATAGGTCTTGATGCTCATGGACTCCACCCTACAGGAACAAAACCTGCTCTATCCTAGCAAGCTCAGGGCCCGTGGTAGTGGGTGCAACGATTGCACCTTTCGAATTTAAAACCATCGCTACCCTCAGCAAGTGCGAGCCCATCATGACCGTCCCGACGTCGACCCTGACCCTCAAGACCTCCGAAACCCGCTTCGCCTCCTCTTCGGAGGTCATGGGATGCAGGAGAGCTCCTTTGTTGTTTGCGACCGCCACAGAGCCCACGAGCTTTATCCCTCCTAGGCTCCCCTTCACCACCTCGACGTCTAGGACGTCCTCTATGACCTTGACCTCGTTCTTGGTGAAGTCCTCGTGGACTATCGCAGCCTTATCGTTCGCCAGGATCATGTTTCCGAGTGCGGTCTTGGCCGATTGCACGACTGCGACTTCGATACCCAGCTCTCTCTTCAAGATCTCGAGCTCTTCGGGAAGGGTTATGAATGGGAGCAACAGGCCGCTGGAGTTCCCTGCGGTGAGGATCCCTATCAACGGAGAGGCGCCGACGCTCACTCTGTAGACCGGCACCTCGAGGTTCTCCTCAACAGCCCTCCGAAACTTCTCGTCTGCGTCCCTAGGGATGAGGGCGTACTTGTCGGTCGCTAGAGAGAAGGCCCCCACGTAGTAGCTCCCGTATATGGTCGCGAGCTCTATGGGCAATTCTAGAGCTCCCTCACGCAAGCTCTACTCTCACTAGGCCGTCCTTATACTTCACAGCCTTGACCTTGACCTTTCTCGGGGGCTTCTTCGCCCCCCTGCTCCATACGTATTCAGAGACCTTCGGGTCTATCTTTACCTCCTCCGCTTTCATGTGCCTGGCTACGAAGGCCCTTACGAACCTTATGGCCCGCGCGGCCCTCCTCCACCTGGGCACCCCCAATACGACTCGCAAAGGTACCGTGTACTGCCTCTCGAGTTCCACCTCGGATTCCCTTTCGGACAAGGCCAACCGCCCCCTACACCTTCAGCTTGACCCTCCTCCAGTGCCTGAGTTTCGGATGCGACCTGAACTTCCTATCGGTCTTGGCCACGACCCAGACTGGCACGGCGCTGTTCTGCTTGTAGGCCTTCGCCAGCCTCCTCTTCCTCGCGACGTGCTTGCTCCTAGCCATGTCAGACCCTCCTTATCCTGATCTCTCTACGAGGAGGTTGAAGGGATTCGAGTATCCTCTTCAACTGCTCATCGGTTATCGGGACCGGTATCCTGCCTGCTTGGGCTAGCTGGATCAATTGGGCCTCAAGCTGCTCCGCGAACTCCGGCCTGACCATCTTTATGTTGGTGAGCCTCATCCTGGCCTCGGGCGTTAAGATGGCCCTCAAGAGGGCTTGCTTTTTCGCTTCGTACTCCCTTCTGAGCCTCTCCTGCTCCTCAGCCATCGCCATTTTCCTTTGCAACTCAGCGAGCTTCCTCTGCCTGATCTCCTCAAGCTCCTTATCAGTCGCCTCGGTCATCTCGGTCACTGGGACCACCTAAGCATATTTTGCTAGCTCTGGCATATTTTTCTGAAGCTCTCGAAAGAGTTTGTGGGCCAGCCTATCAAGGAGGGACCTACCCTGAGGGGTTAGGACGCGGCCTTTATTGCCAGCCTTCTCCACAAGCCCAGCTCGCTCGAGTTGTTGGACTATCTTCCTTATTATGGCCCCTCCGGCCTTCCTGAAGTGCTCTCGGCCCCTGACGCCCGGCCTCTGCCTACACCCGAACGCGGTCCTCAAGCTACCGATGCCCACCGGGCCGTAGAGGTAGATCTTCCTGAGTATGGCCGCTGCCCTAACGTACCACCAGTCCTTCCTAGCAGGCGGCCTCTCCTTCCCGGGCCCTGTTTTGACTATCATCGCCCACGGAGGGGGCTTTATGACGTCAGACAGGTTTTCCCTGAGGTAGGCTGCCAGCTCCTCTATCAACAGCGCTGGAGGGACCTTCAAGACCTCTGACATGCTCTTTCACTCTGCTCTTCTTTTGAGCATAGAGGAACTACAGGTCTCTTATTAAACTGTTCTCTTCTTACGCCTCCTGTAGAGCACGACGGTGTAGCCCCTCACCTCGATCGCACTCGCGCCCAGCTTCTGTGCTAAGATGTCAGCGAACTTCTTCCTGTCGTCTATCCCCTCTACCGCTAGGGCTGACTTCAGGATCCTCACCTTCACCATCTCGTCGCTACTCAATCGCCTGTCTATCTCCTTCAAGACCGACTCCGTCAGGCCCTGTTTGCCTATGTTTACATCCACCCTCCCCAACATCCTCTCCTTGAGCCTTCTCCTAACGTTGCCCCTCACGCCTCAACCCCCTCAGGTTTAACCTCATGACGTTGCCGCACTCGAGGCATGTTATGGCCACGTGGGGCTCCCTCCTCTTCGCTATCCTCACCCTGCAGTTGGCGCCGGGTACGAGGAACTTGTAGCAGTTGTGGCAGAACCTCCTCCTCAAGTCCCTCGGTATCCTCACCCTGCACCTCATGGCTATCCTCCTGGCTAGCTCCACGTACCTGTTTGACAGCCCGGGGTCGACGCGGAACATGTAGTCGGCCATCTCGAAGAGCCTCCTTATCCTCTCGATGGCGATGGCCCTGATCTCTGCCTTCTGCCTCCTGCAGGGCATCGGCGTCTGCGAATTAGGTGTCGAGAGAGGAATATTAAGAGAGCTCCCAGCCCAATCCCTTCAAGCGCCTCAGGAGCCTTTGGTGGTCGTCGTGGACCCCGAACCCCGCGTCGCCATAGCCTTGGTGGACGCGTCGCTCGAGCTAGTGCCGCCGGAGATAGCTAAGCACCCCGCCGTGGAGAAGACCGCGAAGAGGAGAGGGAAAAGGCCTCTCGCTATGTTGCTCGACAAGTCCCTCCACTACCACGCGATGAAGAGGTTGCCCAGCCAAGAGAAGAGGGGCAGGCCCGACATAGTCCACTTCTGCATGCTCGAGGTGCTCGAGTCGCCCCTCTGTAGTAAGGGCTATGTGCAACTGTACGTGCACACCTTGAGCGGGCAGGTGATCAAGGCGAGGAGCGACGTTAGGTTGCCGAAGAACTACAACAGGTTCGTCGGCTTGATGGAGCAGTTGCTGGCCTTCGGCCGGGTCCCGGCGGAGGGGGAGGTATTGCTCGAGGTCCTAGGGAGGGGGCTTGACAAGGCAATAGAGGACTTCAAGCCGTCGAGAAAGATCCTGCTGTCGGAGAAGGGGGTCAGGATGAACCCCTTAGACCTTGCCAGCAAAGTCCTCGGAGGTGGCGAGAAGGCCATGATCATGATAGGCGCGTTCCCCCACGGGGACTTCAGCGACGAAGTGCTACGCTCGGCCGACGAGATAGTGTCCATCTACGAGGGGGTCTTGGAGGGCTTCGTCGCGACGTCGATAGTGCTAAGGGCCTTGGAGTTCAAGCTCGGCCTATACGACATCGATGGAAGAAACGTTTAAGTGCGAAGTCTATTGATGCGGTAGTTGGGTACGGGGCCGAGGTGGCGTAGATTGGCTAACGCGCCGGCCTGTACCGCTTGGCTTAAAGGCCGGCGGGGGTAGGGAGCCGGAGATCGCGGGTTCAAGTCCCGCCCTCGGCCTCCAAAGCCATGGGCCGGTAGATCAGCCTGGTGGATCGCCCGCTTTGCAAGCGGGAGGTCGCGGGTTCAAGTCCCGCCCGGTCCACTAAATTCTTGGAAAGATCCTCGCATCAAGCCATGTCATCTTTTTGTTATGTCGATTCGTCTTCATGTCGATGCCTTTGGCCACGAGATCGCGAAGAGTAAAGAAGGTATAGCGAATTGAGGCCTTAGGGTTTCCCGAGGCAATGGGAGGTGATGTTAATCTGGCAACGGCTTTTAGCCAGGAAGAGGGGAAACATTAATATTGAGATATTTCTCCTTTTTAAGGAAGGATCTCGATGAGAGGACAGGAGGTTGGCGTGGTGAGCGTACAAAGGGAAATCCAAAAGGAGATAGAGGAGGAGCGGCAAAGACTTAAGCAAAACATGAGCAAGATCAAGCATAAGATAGCGGTCATGAGTGGGAAGGGCGGCGTCGGGAAGAGCACGGTGACCGTGAACCTCGCCATGGCTTTTGCCATGCAAGGTCACGTAGATAGGGTCGGAATCCTAGATGCTGACATCCATGGCCCGAGCATACCGAAGATACTTGGCTTAAAGGGGTATGGATTCCAAGTCCTAGGCCCTGGCGTGGTCATCCCCGCGATAGGTCCATTGGGGATAAGGGTGGTCTCCATGGACTTCCTCCTTCCAAACGATGAAACGCCGGTGATCTGGCGAGGGCCATTGAAGATGAGGGCGATTCAGCAGTTTCTCGCGGACATAACTTGGGGGGAGCTCGACTTCCTCTTCGTGGATCTCCCGCCGGGGACTGGCGACGAGCCCCTGAGCGTCGTTCAACTCATACCGGACATGGATGGCGTGATAATAGTGACCATACCGTCTGACGTCTCGCAGGCCGTCGTCAGAAAGGCCGTGACCTTTGCCAAGGAGCTACGTGTCCCTGTCATCGGCGTTATAGAGAACATGAGCGGCTTCGTTTGCCCGAAATGCGGGACGAGGGTGGATATCTTCAAAACCGGAGGTGGGCGGAAGATGGCTGAAGACTTGGGCGTTCCATTCTTGGGGAGCATACCGATAGACCCCCAGATCTGTGCGGACTCTGACGAGGGGATACCATTTATAGTCAGGCACCCGGACTCGCCAGCTTCGAAGGCCTTCATGGACATAGTCGAGAAGATCGAGAAGTATTTGGAAGATCGAGAAAAATCAAGAAGCGTGAGCGCCTGAGGGTGTTGATGATGAAGATTTGCGTGTCGGCAACATCGAACAGCCTCGACTCGCTAGTAGATCCAAGATTTGGCCGATGTCCATACTTCATCATAGTGGATTCAGAGACCATGCAATATGAGGCTATACCAAACCCAGCCGTATATGCCGCTAGCGGCGCCGGAGTACAGGCGGTCCAGCTTATAGTGAGTAAGGGCGTCGAGGTGGTCATAACAGGGAACGTCGGGCCTAACGCTTTTC
>JAAOZJ010000093.1 GCA_011605835.1 Thermoproteota archaeon | reverse complement strand
GCTAGGGTGGTCTCGAGGTTCATAGTGCAGGCCTTGAAGGGCCAGCCGATAACCGTCCACGGTGACGGGAGGCAGACGAGGAGCTTCCTCTATGTAGCCGACGCCGTCGAGGCCCTCGTCAAGATGATGGTCAAGGAGGGCTTGAGAGGGGAGGTGGTGAACGTGGGGAGCCCGAGGGAGGTCACGATCTTGGAGCTGGCGGAGCTGATCAAGAGGCTCACGGGGTCGGGGTCTCCGATAGTGCTCGAGCCCCCGAGGCCTGACGACCCGAGGAGGAGGTGCCCGGACATATCGAAGGCCAGGAAGCTCTTGGGTTGGGAGCCGAGGACCCCATTGGAGGAGGGACTCAAGCTCACGATAAAGTGGTTCGAGGAGGTGCTGTCTCGTGGGAAGTAAGGCCCTCTCCTTCTTTGGCATGGGCTACGTGGGGCTGACGAGCGCTGTCTGCTTCGCTAGCAGGGGCTTTAGAGTGGTGTGCTTCGACGTAGATGCTCGGAAGGCCGAGCTCATAGCCTCAGGAAGGGCCCCCTTCTACGAGCCACTTGTCGAGGAGCTGTTGAAGAAGGCCCTCGAGAGCAAGTTGCTGGCCGTCGCTCGAGACCCCGCTGAGGCGGTCGAGGCCTCCGACGTGACCTTCATAACCGTGGGGACGCCCGGCAACCCGGACGGAAGCATAAACCTCGAGCAGGTCGAGATGGCGTCGGCTCAGGTAGGGGAGGCCCTGAGGGACAAGGACGAGTACCACTTGGTGGTCCTCAGGAGCACGGTGGTCCCGGGGACGACGGAGAACGTGGTCAAGCCGATCGTAGAGGTGCGCTCTGGGAAGAGGTGCGGCGAGGGCTGGGGCCTCTGCTTTAACCCAGAGTTCCTCAGGGAGGGCTCTGCGGTCGAGGACACCTTCAACCCAGACAGGATAGTGATAGGGGCTTGTGACAAGAGGTCCAGCGACTTGCTCGAGTCCCTCTACAGGGAGTTCTACGCCGAGAAGATGCCGCCAATTCTCAGGACGACCCCGGTCAACGCTGAGCTGATAAAGTACGCGAATAACGCCTTCCTAGCGATGAAGGTCAGCTTCATAAACATGATAGCGAACCTCTGCCAGAAGATCCCGGGGGCCGACGTCGAGGCGGTGGCCAAGGGGATAGGGCTGGATAAGAGGATAGGCCCCCTCTTCCTGAGGGCAGGGGCTGGCTGGGGTGGCAGTTGCTTTCGCAAGGACATAGAGGCCCTCCTCGACTTCGCCCTCAAGAGGGGCGTGGACATGCCCCTCCTCGAGGCGACGCTCAAGGTCAACAACGCCCAGCCCTATAGGGTCGTCGGCATGGCTAGGGAGCTCGTCGGAGAGCTGAGGGGCAGAAGGGTGGCAGTCTTGGGCTTGGCCTTCAAGCCGAACACCGACGACATGAGGGATGCGGTGTCGATAAAGGTGGTCAAGAGGCTCTTGGAGGAGGGGGCTAGGGTCGTTGTCTACGACCCGAGGGCTATGGAGAACGCCAAGAAGATGTTTGGAAGCTCCGTCGAGTACGCGAGTAGTGTCGAGGAGTGCTTGAGGGGCTCCGAGTGCGCTATAATAGTCACGGAGTGGGATGAGTTCAGGAGGCTGAGGCCGGAGGACTTCCTGAGGCTCATGAAGGAGCCAGTAGTTGTCGACGGGAGGAGGATATACGACGCGGAGCTCTTCTCCTCGAAGTTGAAGTTCGCGGCGATAGGATTAGGAAAGACGAAGTAATGCGCCACGTCATTCTCGCATCAAGTCACACAAGATAGGGGTCTAAGTCGATGAAGGTGCTCTTCATAAATTCGTTGGAGCCTAATCAAGCAGATTTCTATTTCTTGGGCTTAAGGAAAATTGGGCGAGCATAACGTTGTCGAGTATCCTTTCAAGCCTTTATATCATTGTTTCGTGCAGAGAGGAGAGCTTGTCGCTACGGACCTCGATGGCAATTTAGTCGTTAGGGAAGACCCTAAAAGCGGGACGTTGAGGTATGCGTATTCTGGCTTCCCTCTTCTGCGAATCTCTGGCATACTGGGGCCTAGGCAATACGAGATCAAGGATTTTCCCGATATATCGCAATACGACTTAATAATAGTTGCTTTCTTAAGAGGAGCCACCCCGTTCATCTTAAGCAGGATTTTACGTTCCTCTAGAAAAACTCCACCAATCATTTTTATTGATGGCGAAGACGATTGCTATGTAAGAAAAGTGTACAAAGAAACTAAAGTTCTAAAATATTTTAAAAGGGAAGTTCTTACACGAATGCCAGCAGATATATACTTTTACTTGATCAGGCCTATCAGGTCGCTTGTCTCTCAAAAGGTCAAGATCTCTAAAACCAGTGATTCGAAATATTTATGTGAACCATTTTCGGTTGCCCTTGATGGCCTCTTTACAAAAATCGAGCCTCTGAACATAACCATACCAGATTATGGTTTCCGCCCCACTTATAGCGACAAGGTTTACGATTTGAGCTACATCTCTAACATAACAAGCCCCTTAAGGATCAAGGTGTATTACGCATTAAGGAAGATAGCAAAAAAGCACAAGTTAAGCGCTTTCATATATTTGGGAACTAGGTTCGGATATGGCATTCCATGGCTCAAGTATAGGGACATCATAGCGAAGTCGAAACTTTCAGTCGCAGTTCCTGGAGCTGGCTTTGACACGCTTCGTTACTGGGAGATACCGTATCATGGGGCCTGCCTGGTCTCTTGGAGACCTTGGATTAAGATACCGAACAACTTTACCGATGGGGAGAACGCTGCTTTCTTCAGGAACGTCAATGAATTAGAGGAAAAAGTGCTTTATTGTCTCAAATCGGATAGATGGGAATCTATGGCAAGGGAAGGAAGAGAGCACTTTCTCAAATATCACACGCCCGAGAAGAGGGCTGTAAGTATCTTGTCCTACCTTTCTCCGTGATTCGTCTATGAGGGAAAGCGCGAGTACGTATGGGACTAAAGAAGGATTAATCGAGAAAAACCATAAAAAGCCATAGGCCAAAATCATGCCCTGCACGACGCCATCACGCTCTTTTCCAGTCGGTTAGCTTATATCACCGTCTTCTGCTAGCGATCATAGCGTTTAATTAACGACGTCCAATCAACTCCTGGGGCTAAGTACAGCTCTACCATGTGGGTTGCGATGGAGGGGATCGGGGCCCAGAGGTTATAGGCCCTTCCCACCAGCATCTGCTTTAACGCGGAGGCATATATCTTGGCAACCAGTCGCGGCCTTCTAACCAACGCGGCTCTAAGGCCCGTCTTGGTTAAGGCAAGCCACATGCCGTAATCCCCTAGCTTGGGATATAACTTGAGGTACTTCGCCGTCTCTTTGAGCACCGTTTTAGTCGTCAAAAACGTGCAACAGGTCGACGCCACAGTTCTCCAATGCCTTTTTTCAAAAATGATCCTCGACTTGTAATTATGGAGGCCCACTAAAAACCTCGGTTTCTTGGGGTCTGGCCTATCTTGGTAGTAATCCGGGTGGTCGTATGGCGTTACGAAGTCCACGTCCTTTCTCCTCTTAATCAACTCTATCATCTCATCAAATCCTTTGTCATATAGATAATCATCCTCAGCGAAATACACCAACTCCGATTCGCTCTGGTTCAACAATATCTTGATCTGCTCAATGAACGTGGCATGATTTCCGATACCTTGGAAGTGGAGGATCTCTAGCTCGTCACTTCGTATCAAATTTCTGAAGAGAGCGTCGTACTGCGGAGGACACCCGTCGAGTATGGCGTACATCTTAAAGTTTATCCCGGATAGGGAATCCAAGAGGGATCTCAAACAAACTTCGCTAAGCTTAAGCTTATCCCATCCACTCAGCTTGAAGGCACCACGGCTCAGCTTAGGATATATCCTGTATGCGATTACCACGTCGTACTTGCCCATCTTCTCCTCACCAACTTTGTTCATCACAGAAAAGATAAATCTTCATTGCCGTGGCGACAGCCGCAACACGGGTTCCCTCTTTAAACCGATGCTATAGGCTTTTAAGCAATAGCGAGAGTACGTTATCGTTATGCCTCTTCTGACAGCCGTTAGAGAGCTACCCCTTCCGGGCGTTAAGCTGGTTGACTTGGCCACGTTCCCGGACGAGCGCGGCATCTTCACCGAGATCATGCGGGCCGACTGGAAGGACCTGCTGGGCGATGACGTCATCGTTCAAGCGAACTTGTCCGTCACGTACCCCGGCATCGTCAGGGCATGGCACAGGCACGTCCGCGGCCAGACGGACTACTTCCTCGTCGTTAGGGGCTC
>JAAOZJ010000012.1 GCA_011605835.1 Thermoproteota archaeon | reverse complement strand
AGAGGGACTTCTTGACGAACTCGGCTAGGCTCTTGTAAGCTTTCTCCATCGCATCCCTCCTTGAGGACCCTCCTTCCCCCCTTATCATCTGTCTGCAAAGATACACGAGCAACTTCTCCCTCCAATACTTTGAGCCCGAAACGACGCCCCAAGACCGCAGTATGGCGTTGCGCACGTCCGATAAAGTCTCTCTAATTTCCGTTTTCTCGGTCCTCGACGCTAGGTAAGCTCTCTTAAAGGCCTCAACGTACGCGCCAAAGGCTTCATCGTCACTCCACTTGTTAGGTGGAGCCACGCCTAGGACTAGGGGCACAAGCGAGCTCCAAAGCTCTGGAATCGTCGAGCCCTCGAGATCCTGCCTCTTAATGAAGTAAGGCTGTTGTCGGTCAATGTTCTCGTCGTGAGGCTTAAGTTCTCCTCGAGCCCTCCTAGAGAAGCGCCTCATCCTCTCAACAGCGCTTGCCCCGGAGGGAGAGCCAGCTTCGAATATATCGAAGGCTATAGCCCCCAAGACCTCCTTTGTTGTTGGATCCTCCCTCCTAAGAACACTTCCAGCTTCCTCCATCATCTTAGAAGCGCAGTCCAGCAACGCCCATATGTTCATCTTGGCTGGTCCTGCGGCTACTGCTACTTTCAAGCCGCGCTCGAGGCCGAGTTGTCTCGAGAACTCCTCAGCTATGAAGTGCGCGAAGGGCACCGCAATCCAAGAGGGCGTGAGGACGAAGCCGTCGTCGCCTCCCATGTATATTGTCCCTAGGACTACGCGTGCAACTTCTCTCCGTGCTTTATCATGACCCACGACCTCCTCGATGCCTTTGTAGAGGGCCTCAAGAGCCTTGAAGTAAGCCTTCTTCATCGCCATGTCAATGCGAGAGCTTCTTTCGATGGCATCAGTGAAAGAGATGGCTTCAAGCATAAAGCTCCCAATGGCATTTCCATCGAACTTTACTATTGCGTAATCTCTAACACGACCAACCCCTTCTTGTAACTCCTCAGGATCGTGGCCGGCTATGACTTCGATTATCCATCGAGAAACCTTTTCCCACCCAACGTTAAAGGCGTCTAACGCCTTAAAGGAGGTCCCAGCTACGTTGATCGTTGCTTCCCATTTCGACTTAAAGTGAATGTCGCTTCCGACGTTGTAAAGCTTTTTGCAGATCCCGCACACGCTCCGTGGGCCTTCTGGGGTCTCAATTGTTGATTGGGCCCAGTCGCCATAACATGTCCTGCAAAAGTCCTGCCCGCTCAGCCCAGGAAGGTCGAGAGAGTCTAGGAGTTCCACCTCGTGCTTCTTCACGAACATCTTATTAGCTAGAATCTTTGAAGCGGCAACATAGCTATCACAGAAAGGCGCTGAGACGACGACGAGCTTAAATCCATTTTTCTCGCCGTACTCTCTCGCTAGCTTTTCAGCATCGATCGTCATGCCCTTGGGTAGTAGCAAAAGTATATTTCCGCCACCAGCATAAATGACCGCTTCAGGCGGTATGTGCAAGCCTTCATTTCGCAAATACTCAAGGAAGTGAGCGTGCACGAGTAGCTCTATTAAGTGACTCGCCGCTGCAACAATCCTTATTTCTTGGCCTCTAAAAATGAAGTCTTGAATCGATGCCACGTCAACTAATACTAATGATATGTCGGGCTCAGCCACTTCCCCCTTTAAGCCCTTAACGACTGCGCTTACTTTAGCAAGGAATTCTTCGGTAAGCTCCTTTATTGGATCGTCCCTCACAAGTCCAGCTTCTACTAGCTTCCCTCTCTTCTCGTATACCGCTCGCCAGAAGGCCCACTCATCCTCGATCTTGCCTATGAGATCTCTGATCTTCGTTAGCTTACTCCCTATTGTCCTCTCGTCCTTGACGATGTTCTCAAGCCTATCAGATGCTGACGCTAATCGGTCGGCTTCGCTAAGGACTTGACTTGGTCCAGCCTTACGATGGTGTTCTCTAATAGTTGTTGCGATGCTCTCCAACGTTCCCTCATCGACTAACCCCTTTAAGAGGTCTCTGGCCAACTTCTCCGAGGCCTCATAATGTCTTTCAGGGTCGACTGCCTTGCCGAGGTCGTGAAGCAGAGCGGCTAGCCTAATTCTAGCCTCCTCATCCCCCCTAACCTTGCCCTCCTCACGTCTAAGGGCCCAAGCAATGGCAGACGTCATTAATGAATGAGCAATTAAACTGGATGTGTTATGGCCAGGCCTCGTATCAGCGGGGAAGGCGATCCAAAGCCTATAGACGAGGTTTACGGTCTCCTGTTCAAAAAGCTCCTTAGCAAATCCCAGCTCCTCAACCCTGAAGCTCGCCAACTGTCTCGCGAATTCGTAAAGGTCTTCAGACCAGAACTCCTTTCTTAATTTAGGTGCCAAGAGTAATAGCGCGTGAGCCTTGAGAGGTGTGGGAGCAACTGGCGTGACCTCTTGGATCAGAGGCGCCTTAAAGAACACCACTATTACATCGGCCAAGAGGTTAAGTCTCTCGACTTCGCTCAATCCAAGGTTGGAGGCGAGATTTGAAACCTTCTCAAGCAAAGACCTTAGCCTCTGCATCGCCTCAGCGAAGGCCTTTCTGTCTTCGTCCGTGACTCTCCTAACGGCTACTGGACGGCCACCTTCCCAGACAGGAACTCTAAGGCCTCTGTAGATGGGGTAGGGCTCCCTGAACTCAAGCCTTAAGTCGCTCAAGCCTCCCAACCTCATCTACGTCGAGAAGCTCCTTGCCAAGCTCGTCTCGGGCCAAGCCGACGAGAACGCGCACCAGCTTATCAAGATCCTCTCCTTTAACTCGCGAGCCCGGCCTAATGCGCAAGCCCTCGACCTCAAGCATTTGCGAGAAAGGAGCTAGCTCCAGTCGTTCTACTTCGTATCTCACGACTCCGAACACATAATTGGGGTATCTTCGGTACTTCACCTTGCCGAAGAGCACGGGCCTTCCAAGGCGCAAGCTCCTTAAGCCCATCCCGTAAAGTAGCAACCCCACTTCCCAAGCCTTCAAGTTAGTGAATGTGATCGTGCCCGAGAAGGCGCTACCGGGAGGTGCTACGCGCAACTTCTCTCCAGTCGGCAAATCCACCGATGTCAGTCGCACTTGATCGCCAACGAAGTCGGCAAAGGCTATGAGGCCCTCGAGGCCAGCAGTGCCGAAGAGGTCACAGAGCAAGCAGACCTCATCTCCTTCCGTGTAGTCGCATGCAGATTCACGAGCGAAGCCCAAGGACTCAGACCATATCCTGAAGTGCCTCCAACCATGTTGACCGCTAGGTGGTGGCTCGAGGGGTTCTTCTGAGGCCCTAATGAGGCACGACCTGACATAGCCACTGCTCGGTACGAAACTTAACTCTAGGCGTGCCCTCACGTTGCCCTTCACGCTAGCGCCGGGCACCACGACCAAGCCCCTTACAGTAGTGAAATCTGCGTAATCGAGTTGTATCTCTCGACCGAGGTCTTCAACCACCTTCATTAACTGGCTTTTCGTCCTAGCAGATTCCGCGAGTCGCTTGAGGCGAGCCTCGTCGACCTTAAGCCTTAAAACCCCTGTGCCTACGTGAAGATAGCTGTCTGAGGGGTCGCCCAATGCCCTTGAACAAGATCTTAGCCTAACAGTCAAGCGGCCGACAAGCCCGTCCAGCCTATCGCGAGGCCTTGGCTGAGATCGCTTGACCTTAACTAAGCTTTGCACCCTCCCACACCTTTTCCAGCTTGGTCAAGACCTCCCAAGCCCTATTACCCGAGGCCTTTAACCAGCCCTCAGAAGCCTCGACGAGACCCTCAAGATTTACTTCGTTATCGAGCTCGTCGAGCGCAAACAACTTGAGGTCTTTCACTGTTGCTCCTCTTGCCGCGAATGAAAGGGCCTCAACTCTCACTTCGCCAAAGCCTCTCGTCTTGAAACCGCCTATCTTCACCCAGCCCTCATTCAACATCTTGAGGGTCTTGGCTAAGAGGCCGAGCGCGTAATTGGGCAGATTCGTGGTGTGTAGAGAGAACTTGAAGCGAGCCCCTGGTTCCACGTACTCGACTTGGTATAGTGCACCGCGATGTACAGCACCCGTCCTCCTGTTGATGGCAATCCCTGTCCTTACGCCTACAAAAACGTCAAGGGGTTCCCCCTTCTCATTAATAGGGTACGCATCCGTGAACTCGATGTGACCCGTAAATAATGGTGCGCCGAACACTTTGCAAAGTAGGCAAGTCTTCTCGTGGAAGAGCTTGATGGCCTCGAGGTTGTGC
The DNA here is from genome assembly GCA_011605835.1 of Thermoproteota archaeon. Taxonomy (GTDB): domain Archaea; phylum Thermoproteota; class Methanomethylicia; order Nezhaarchaeales; family WYZ-LMO8; genus WYZ-LMO8. The sequence continues at coordinate 1,229 of JAAOZJ010000012.1, read as the reverse complement.
CCCTCTCTTAGTAGTGATTGAATTCTTTCGTGAAGAGTCTCTCCGCCAAGTTCTTGGCGCTCTAAGTCCATGCATGTCTCCTTGCTCAAGCCACTACACACGCTCAAGCCCTTGAGCTTGGCGAGTTGCACGGCCGCGCTCCTGAAGACCCCTTTTAGACTGCTACCGGGGATGTAGGGGACGGTCTTCTTGCCCAGCTTAATTCTGATGACTGCGAGGTCGACGGCAGAGCCTAGAGGGGCCTCTCTACCCACGCCAATCCTGAGAGGGGTCTCGTTGACCAAGTAGCCCTCAAGCATAACTTCCCTGAGCAACAGTGCGTGAGAGCTCCACGGAACCTGGCTCACGTCAGGTTACCCTCCGAGGTCTTCACGAGAGCTCCTCCTTTAACTTCGTAAACCTCATACCTACTATCCTTCAGTTCAACCAAGCCGTAGCCAATGGTCCTTCTAGCACCTACCTGAACCATGCCCTTAACGAGCATGTCGATTACCCGTCTCAACAACCTTCCGCGTTCATCGAGAGGCTCAGGGAACACGCGTATGTTAATTACGTCCATTTTGAAGTCCCAGCGCACACCTGGAACTACTTGCTCCTCGGTGTAGAGGACCCCGGGTTGCGCGCCCCTGAAGTCTCTGTTTATGCCCACTCCCGTCTTCACGAAAGTCGGTGCGTAACTCTCTGGATAAGCATCGTAGACGCGTACGTGGCTAGCCAGCTTCGTGCTTCCAAAGATTCCACAGATAAGGCAATATTCACCGTTCTTCGCTTCGTTCTCAACAGCTTCAAAGTCCCAAGGGCCGTGTACGGAATGGCCTTGAGCTTTGGCGATGGACTCGGCCAGGCTCCGCAAGACGCCCTTTATGCTGCTACCGGGGATGTAGGGGTTCGTTCGTCCATCAGCGAACACTATCCTGAGGGGGGCGAGGTCGACGGCAGAGCCTAGAGGGGCCTCTCTACCCACGCCAATCCTGAGAGGGGTCTCCTCTCTACCCACGCCAATCCTGAGAGGGGTCTTATTAACCAAAATTCCCGTAATCCGAGTTAGGACCTCAAGTCTATCGAAGTCGTCGTAGCGCTCGTTCAAGTGCTTACCTCCCAGCTATCTGTTTTAAGAGCTCAATAAGGGTGAGTTGCTCAGGCTTGCCTTTGAAGTCCCCTGGGATAGCCTCGTAGACCCACTTAGCGAAGCCTAGCACTTTCCTCGCCTCTTCCTTGCCTCCTCCCTT
>JAAOZJ010000057.1 GCA_011605835.1 Thermoproteota archaeon | reverse complement strand
CTCCATGTACTCAAGCATCTCGCGAAGCGAATCTGGCTCGACTATCAGGTCGTTGTTGAGGAAGACCACGTACTTGGACTCAGGGTCTCGCGCCCTCCAGCCCAAGTTCATTCCCCCGGAGTAGCCCCTGTTCACGTCGCTCCTGACGACCTTGATCTTGGCCTTGCCATATCCCGTACCCTCGACGAACTTCTTAATGGCCTCGAAGCTGCCGTCGTTGGACGCGTTGTCCACTATTACGACCTCGTAATTATCGTAGTCCAGCTGGAGCAGGCTATTCAAAGACCTCAGCGCTAAGCCCAAGAAGCCCGAGCTGTTGTAGTTGAGCCAGACAAGAGTGGCCTTAGGCCTCATCTAGAGCCTGCTCCTTTTATTACATTCATATTCATAAACTATTTTGCGTGCATTCAGAATGTCTCCTTAGTTGTATGTCCTGCGATCGACACGCGAATGGAGCATTATTGTTTCCAGCTAAACGACCTAGAAGGTTCTACTTCAACTTTAAGGTCCTTGGCTACAACGTCTTTGGCATCAGACGTAGCAACGGCCATTTCATGTGGTTCAAAGACGTGTTGGGGTTTGGGGCTGAATTAGGCCCCTCTCACTCATGGAATTCTCATAACTTCTTAGTGCAATGTATTATCCCGTTCCTTCCACATCTTTCCACGACCTTACATCGGTAGTCACGGGACAACACCTTCAATAACTTGCCGGGCTTACCGCCGACATTCGCGTGGTACTCGAGCAATATCTCGTCAAATAGTTTGATATGCGCATAATCATTGAGTGCTATGTCGTATTCACATCCTTCGCAGTCCAGTTTTAGAACGGCATTAGAATCGATGCCCCATCTGTTAATTAGTTCGTCCAAACATAATGCCATGATTTCACCACCACATTTACCGGGTCTATGATAGGTAACAGCTGTTCTCTCGATATCGATGCTTTCAATACGTATCCTACCATGTCTGCTCGCTAAACCAGCATTAATAGGCACTATCACGTCTTCAAGCTTATTAAGTCTGATGTTTTCAAGCATCTCTTCATAGGCCTCTGGATGAGGTTCGATAGCGATTACCTTCCTAGCTCCCTTTAAGGCGAAGTAAATGGCTGAGTCGCCAACGAAAGCGCCGACATCGACGACGACCCTATCTTTAACATTCAATGACTTATATCTGCCGTAATCGAAGACTTCAAATATTGACCAATACATACGCCTGAACTTCACATCGCCCTTAAACCAGTAGTTCTTTGCTGAGTCATAGGCCCAGCCGAACGCCCTAGCCCAAACTTCCATGTTGTGGACCGCGTCATCGATGCTTTTGACCTTTACTCCATTCACAAATACTTCACCATCAATGCACTCAATGGATTTAACAAGCCCGCGCGAAAACCTACTAACAAATCGCTCGAAAGCTTCTGGAGTCATCTTGAGGGCACAATCATTAATCTTGGCAATAAGCTTGACGTCAAAGCCGAGCCTAACCAAGGCGTACTTAACCAATACCGAGAGCCAGTTATTGAACAAGTAGCGACTTGCTAAGGCCTTCTTAGCCATGTCAATCCAGGAAGTTAACATCTTTACTTCTTCTCTATAAGCCTATTTGATGCGGTTGCAAAGGATCTTCGCAAATACCGACTGAGCCCTATACTTTTTAAACCTAAAAAACCTATGAACCATTATGTGCTTCAGGTTCCTCAGCACGAAGAAGTACGCGCGAAGTAACAATACAATTTCGTTTCTCGTCATGGACTTCACAAAATCGCGCAACGCTCTGAGCGGAAGTCCTATTACCAAGAACCTTGAGGGCACATTCACGAGCACGGCTATTACCGGGCCTAAATACTCCGTGTACCTCCTGTAAAGAGGTTTCTGTTGGGACGTGCAGCCGAAGTGAGTTAGCTTAATCCCTCGATAGCTGACCGTTACATAGCCCCTTAGCCACAGTTTAATTACGAATTCCATGTCTTCCCAGTGAAAATACATGAACGACGAGTACGTGCCTAAACATAAACGCACTAACTCCCTTAAAGCACTAGGTCTAGTTATGTAGACGCCACTTCCACCCGTCAAGCCTACGTACAGCTCCTTATCGGTAGCTATCCTGGTAACTACAAAGTCTGTGTAAAGTCTAGCTCCTGGCTCGAGAGATAGAGCTGCTACCTTCTGCGGCAACTTTTCAATAACACGCAAAAGCCTCGCAAGCCAGTCGTCTTCTTCGATCACCACGTCGTCTTCTATGTAAACTATGTAGCGCGCATTGGCGAATTTTCGTAGAACAATTTTTAGGGTCAGGTCTCTCTGTTTGCCGGAGCCCATCTTCGGTAACGGCAGGTAGGTAATCGGGAATCTGTCAGCTAGGCGTTCTTCGAGGGAGTGAATCATCGTGAAGGCGTTAGACGGCGGATTGCTCCAAGACAGCACCATATATGTGGGCTGAGGAATCGTCTTGATCCTTGACATACTTTTTACGAGGTTTTCGAGGCTGACGTCGCCGAACAAGTTCACGACTATAACTATGACCATGATAGCTCGCTTATCGTGAGGAACTTAACGCCAAGCAACCTGAGCGGCGTCAAAATTAGACCTAATTTTATGGTGCTCGGCGAGTGCGTGAATAAGACCAGCCTGTCTAGAGCTCTTAACTTGGCTAGCTCGTAGAGATTTGAAAGTCTCAAATTAAAGGCAACTACACAGCCATGTTCGTCGAGTAAGTTATAGCCCTCGGCTGGACCGATATACGTCGTTCTAGCGATCTTATAGATCTGTCGGGCCAGCTTAGCTGCGAGGCCGCTATGAGGTCCATATGGGTATGCAAAAGACGTTACTTCAGCGCCCACGAGCTCTGTCAAATATTTCTTGCTTTCGACAAGTTCTCTAACGATGACGTCCTCAGGGGCCTTGGTCATGTCTATGTGGGTCATAGTATGACTACCGATTTCGTGGCCCAAAGATGCTATCTCTTTAATTTCAGCAGGGCTTAGCAACTCCTTACCCATGTATTCTTTTAGTCCTGCGATCACGAAGAAGGTTGCCTTAATGCCACGCTTAGCTAAGTGGCGTGCAACGTCTAAGTGCTTTTTATAGCCGTCATCGAACGTTAGAGCTACATCCATTTACTAACTAACTCACCTCATAAGCCCTCGCAATTTCGTCCACATCTTTAATTTAGTGCGCACACGAACAGTATGAGAGTTGCATTTTTCTTGAGAACGGTGGTCGTTCTCGCATTTCATGTACTTGTCTTAAGTATTGAATTGGCCACGTAGGCGCCCTCGAGAACACTAAGCTCTCCTACGACTCAAGTCTGTGCACTCAAAAGCGTGACCGCAACGCATCGAGCTTCATGCACGTTACCTTATCGGCTATCTTAGCTTCTCATCAACGAGGACTGTGCAGTTACGAAGACAATTTACTCAACGCGTCGTAAAGCCTTCGCGAAACTACTTGGTAACTTAGGTTTTCTAAGGCAAACTCTCTGCTTCTTTTACCCAATTCGTGTAGAAACTCTTTATTTACCATAATATTGCTCACGACCTCTGCGTAGTCATCGCAGTCATCTACCCTAATGTAGAGGCTCTCGTAATCTTTCATTGAAAGACTGGCCCCTCCCACGACTGGCGTTCCCGATGCCAATGCCTCTATTAACGTTGCAGGAGGCTCCGTAGGATATGTCTTGTGTATCGGCAACAATAATACGTCGACTGCGTTGTATACGTACCAAACAGGCGTCGCCCTCCTCATTATCAAAGCCCTCCTTCTTAAGGCCCTCTTAAGGTCATCAACGATATTCTTCGTGAGGGTATCGATACGTTGGTATGCGATGAAAAACTTGACGTCACTACTGCCCAACGTGGCGGCGAGCCTAGCTACCACGTCGAAGCCTCTGCCGATATCTATGTCGCCCACGTAGCCTATTATCACTTTATCAGACGGTAAGTTTAGCGCTAGCCTAGCGATCCTCTTATCCCTAGGCTTGAAGAGCTCCACGTCTACAGGTGGGTACGTGAAGAGCCCTTTATTGAAGAGCTCGCTAATTCTCTTCGAAGTTCCGATGACGACTCTCGAACCCTTCTCGATCAAGGCCCTCTTAATCCTCCAATAGGCATGAACCTCAGGCAAGTAGGAAAATTGATACGTCACTACGTTCCTTAATCCTAGCGAGCCGATAATAGAGATCAAGGGCTTGTTCACATTTAGGACGTGCACTACCTCGCAATGAGTGCTAAGAGCCTTCATGACCTCGAAAGCATAGAGTAAGTATTTAAAGGATTCACCTTTGAAGATGAAGCCCAAAGGTCTTAGGGATATCGCATGCTCAACGGTATCCACGACGTAGAGTTTCTCTCCATATATCATCTTTAATGCCTTAAGGAAGCTCCTAGTTAGTGCCGTCTGGCCTTCTTTAAGTGCGAGGTGTCTTAAGAGTGCGCAAGCCTTCTCTGGATGCATGCATAAAGCTCCTTAACGGTTCTCTTCCACGTGAACGTCTTAGCCCTAGCTATTGCGCAATTCCTCAACTCCTCCAGCAATGCTTCATCGTTAAGCGCCAAGTCTAGAACTTCAGAGGCCTCCTTGAGGGAGGTCGGCTTAACGAAGAGGGCCGCATTCCCCGCTACCTCCATTAGCGCTGGCTCCTCAAACGCGATGACTGGCGTTCCGCAGGCCATGGCCTCTAAGACCACGAGCCCAAAGCCTTCGTGAAGAGATGGATAGAGTAGCACATCGGCCATTGAGTAAAGCATTGGCATATAGTGCTCAGGTAGCCTTGGTATGTAATGGACGTTCGGCGCCTTTGCTACACGAGGTCCCCTGACCAACAAAATCGCCTTTGTACGTAAGTTTCGAAAAATTGCTACCGCCCCCTTGACTATGTGCGGTTTCGTCGCTACTGTCAAGATAACTTTTAAACCTCTTGCCTTTAGGCCTCTGTCTCTAGTGGGCCTGTACATAGATAGGTCTACGCCAGGATGGACGACGCATGGATTGATCCCGGTATACGTCTTTATCAACTGGGCCATAGCGTGTGTAGGGGAAAGCGGTATATCTATGAACCGTTTAATTAAGCTTAGTGAGAATACCCTTCTTAGCCTTTGCTCGAGCGGTCTTCTTCCCGCATCCTTTGCCGTTAAGTATGTGTGGCTTATTGACCGAACATCGTGTATGAAGGCCGCGGTGACGGAGCCCTTGAGCTTCGCCACGGCCAAGGGCGATAGGTATGCTAACGTAGAGTCCATAGCTAGGACTATGTCAGAAGGGCTAACTATCGATCGACATATTCCAGCGTTCGTCAGCTTCGCTATACTCCTTGCGATCTTTAGATGACTTTCGTTTTTACTCCTAACCAATATGCTTAGTTTAAGCATGATTCTAAAATGGTGTTGAGCTTGTCGACTATGGATTTAAACGACAAAGTCGTCCTGACTACGTCCCTACTCAAGGTGGAGTACTCTCTTAAAGCCTTAGGGTCCGTTAAAAGATGCTTGAGCGCTTCGGCAATATCGTCAGGTCTCGGTTCTCTCACAAGCGATGCACTTACGAGCTCTAGCACATCTCTCGCGCCCACGTACTTGGTGATGACCGGGGTAACGCCTAAACTCATGGCCTCGACTACAGAGATCGGGAATGCGTCGAAGAGCGACGGCTGCAAGTATATAGAGCTTTTACTCAGTAATTCGAGCAAGTGTGCTCGCGGCAGGGCCCCGACGATTTTTAAGTACTCTGTAACTCCAAGCCTCCTTGCCCTGTCGACGATCAACCGACCTAGTGGCTCCTCTTGGCTGCCACCCACGAGCATGAACAGCGCCTTAATGCCCTCCTCCTTCAATCTGAGCGCTATGTCTGGTATCATGTGTAGGCCCTTGATCGGTATGAATGCGCCGCTGAAGAATATCCAAGGCCTCTTACTGTGATGATCGACCTCTATCTTGAGGAGCGCCTCCAGCTCAGGTGGTACTGGGTGGAGCACTACTGCCTCGTTGTCTATCAGAGCCCTTACCAAGTTTGAGACCGCCATCACTAAGCTCGGCATTTTATAGAGCTGATTGATCATGGGCCTGAGGATCGATGGCGAGTTAGCCACGGCGGCCCAAGACTTGTAAAAGGGCCCAAATATCGCGCCGCACATAGTAGGCCTGACGCCCTCTGTCACTAGGACCCCGCGAGGGTTTGGGACGATGGTCATGAACTCACGGAGGCTCGTTACTTTAACGTTATGGCCTAGTGCCTTTATGGCTTTTAACCAAGCTATGTGGCCTACATGTGGCATCTTAAATGAGAGATACGTTACTTCAACCATACGGCCCAAATACCACTCTTGTAGATGACGCTATACCGCTCATTGAGCGAGGAGATCGCACTTATCAATTGGCCCTTCGAGACGTCAAGTCTATAAGTGTTGAACGCTCTATAGAATATTGCTATGCAGTCGCCTTGGGCGACTTGACCTGTTGTGATGAGTAACAGGGGATCCATGTAGGTGACGGGTGCGCTAACACCATGAAGCCAGTAGTAGAGCCAAAGCAACAAATGTGAGCCAGACGCGCAAATCGTCGTCTCTGCGCATACATGGCTTGTTACGAAGTCCGCTTCAGCCAAGTCTCTGGGAGTTGGAAAGGCTATCGGCGAAAAACCCCACTTGACGGTGGGCGACAAAGCTATGAGCGTTAGAGCAACGCCGAGCGCCAACGTTTTGAGCCATTTATTGCTCTTAGCCATTATCACCAACACTGGCAGGGCTGTGAGCACGTACATGGAGTAGGGCACCATCCCCCACCTGTTCATCAAAAGAGCCACTATTTGCAATGCTACGAGCGTGAAATAAAGGACGATCCAGCCAAGGTTGCTGTTATCTCGTCTATCTCCCTTAAGAAAACGCCTGAGCAACGCTATAGACGAGATAAAGCCTACAAGAAAACCTAAGAAAACCGTCAGCTCTCTTACGTAGGAGTAAAGCCTCATCATCGGATTGACGGCGGGTACTATCAATGAGGATACTGGGTTCGTGGGTTGCTCTATTAGCGCCATCATTTGTCTGACTACTGAAGCTAGACTACCAGACATGTAGAGCACAGAGTTTGCAAAGAACCAAGTCACTGTGGCAAGTGAAGCACGCGTTACGAACCTTTTATTGGATAACGTCATGGTTAATAGAATTAGTGCGATGATTAATGACGTTGGATCTGAGATCACATAGGCTACGTAAATCAGTAAGGGTACTATGGCAAGTACTCTGAGTTCCTTCTTCGCTTCGCCAATTAAAGCCTCATTGTACAAGTAGATGGTGAAGGTTATTAAATAGGACCAAGCAAATGGTGTTCTGCCGTATAGTATTGGATTGAGTAAAGACGCGAGCACCACGAGCGATACAAAGACCTTATCGCTAAGCGATTCACCTTTGACCGCGAGCAATGGTAACACGTAGACTATCGGTAACATAAACTGCACGGCGATCACGCCCCACATAGGATCAAGCCCGCTCACGATCACGAAGGCGGTCGTAAAATACGCGTGGCCTAGCGACGTTAACTCGCCTTGTATTGGCTTAACGCGCCCAAATAAGATGCCACTAAGCGCTTCTGCAACGAATCCCAGCTGATCATTATATAGAGGCAACGACCTCGTGTATACTGCGTAAGGTGTTATTAGGAGCAGAGACCAGAGTATGAACAACAAGACCACGCAGTAAAAGCCGTTGCGCACACGGGTTAGAAGCATGGTCATAACCAATACCACCATTATTGAGCCGACGTAGATTACGTTGTTGTAGAGAAAGAATGGACTTTGAGTGACTACGTCAACGTGCAAACTCATTAAAGAGATTGATGATAGCGTGAACAACGCAGTCGCAAAACTAATGGCTGACCAGCCAATTATGGAGAAGGCTCGCTCAGAAGTCGCCTTCATCCTTCGATCACCTTCTCATACAAAGCGATGTATTCTGTGGCTATGTTTTTCCAGTCAAATCTCTTGGCGTATTCGACGCCTCTTAGCGAGTACTCCTCCCACTTACTCAGGACCTCATCAACTGCTTGGAGTAACGAGTTAGCATCCCTGAATAGAAGGCCAGCCCTTGATCCTAGTATGTGTTCGCGTCTGGCGTCATCTCTATCATAGGCAATAACAGGCGTGCCTGTGGCGAAGGCCTCTATTATCGGCAGACCAAAACTTTCGTGCTTCGAAGTCAATAAGTAGAAGTCAGCGCTGTGATACAATTTAGGGAGCTCATGGTATGGCACGTAATTTAGGCTTAGCACACCATCGTGGTTGTAATTTATGTTACAAGCCATCAAGACGGCCTTGCCGTACTTGCGCTTAATCGCTTTAAAGCCCTTAATTAGCAGGTCTCTACCTTTAAGGTTATTGTAAGCCGTTAGGTTTAGGATGATAGGATAATTGAAGTCTCTTCTGCGCGTCTTTGGGAGGCGCGGCTTGAAGAGCTCAAGGTCAACGCCGTTTGGCACGACTCTACCCGAGATACCAAATAGCTCGCTCAACTGCTTGTTCGCATAATTGGAGACTGCGGTTATAAAGCGTATTCTTGGCAGTACCTTTCTGTATGCATACCTCAAGCCTATGTTCACGATTTTACCCTCAATTCCGGGCACGTAAATTGTTGGCGTATATCCATGCCACGTAAAGATGATGTTACGAATGTTCTGTTTGACGGCGACTTTGACGTAGGGATACGACGTGTGTATGTGGACGACATCGTAGTACCTTTGCTCACTAGGTAGCTCCTCAGGCTTTAGTTTTATGAGGTTCACATGCTTAGGAGGTTCAGTCCTCAAGACTCTGGCCGCGACCGTGACGTCCACCCCGCGCATGGCCAAGTACTTACTTAGGCTGTCGACGACGGTCTTAAACCCTCCCGGTTCGTAGTACCCGAGAATCATTAATGTCCTGATCCCCATATGCCAAAGGCCCTTGTGTAGTACAGGTAAATCGATCTCTTAGCCAAGTAAGGGCTTAGCAAGTATGTGAACCCAAAGATGAACGAGGCAAGACGAGTTATGGTCACATCATCCATGAGGTTAATCATGACCTTGGCCAAGTACTTACCCCATCCACTATATATGCCACCTATGATCGTTGCTTCATCGTATCCGACGTATTCACCGAGCCCAATGCGGTTTGCTAGAGTGACTAACATATGCCTAGCCAAAGCGTGTCTTGCCGCATTCTTAACGGCCTTGGTAAAGCGAATTGCTGGATCTCTCACGGCTCTAACGCTACTAGCACTCGTTCTAGAGATCCTGTAGTACGTCAACCGCCTAGGGTCGTGAATTATGCTCCCCTCTTCTGCAAGGGCTAACATGAATATCAACACATCAACGAGATCTGGGAAGAGCCTAATAATATCGGCCCATTTCATTGCAAAATCCTTTCTAACGGCCATAGAGCTTAATCTAAGCCCAAGACCCCATCCATAGCGCTTAAACGCTCTTAACTTGTCCTCACGAGTGCCTGCAATGACGTTCTCGAAAATATTGCTTTCCTCAACCAACTTGTCGCACATCAGCTTACCTAATTCGTCAAGCGTCAAGACATTATTATGGTAATAAATCAAGGAGGGGTTGGCTTTGAAAGACTTCTCAATAATCCTTAACCTTTCTGAAGCGTACATGTCATCGTCCTCGAGAAAAGTTATTACATCGCCGCTCGCTATTCTGATGCCCAGTGCAACTTTTGCCCCTATCGAGGCGATGTCAGCAACTATGCTTTTACCGCTCAATTTTCTGACGAGACAGTCAACATATTCGTCTTTGAAGTTCTTGACTACAACGAGTTCATAATTATCCTCTATAGCCACGGAGTTAATAATACTTTTAACCGCATCTTTTATGAACTCCCTCCTATTATATGCAATGACGACGATGCTTATGAATGGTTTGACCATCTAGAAGCCTCTTAAACTCTATGCGTAAGTAACATTACAAAAAGCATTGGTTTTTCTCACATAACCATTAGCGCATTTAGTAAGAACAACCCTTAGGGGCTCGCGCATAAGACGTAAGAGGTTGACGTGTATACTCAATAAAGTTAATTGTCACAAACTGGCAAGGCCAGAGTTAGAGTTTATTGGCGGATACAGCCTGCGTGTACTTGCAACGCACCTCTTACCCCTTCTCTATTATTTTGAGAGGTGCGCCATCACCATCTCTCGAGGGACTTTGACAAAGGCTCTCTAGATTTCGCGCCCACTACCACCACGAGTTGCCTCAGGCTCGGCCTCAACTTCATTACCGGGTAGGCCAAGGCCCTCAAGACATTCAACCTCGTGTGTCTCCTGATGGTCACCCTGACGAGGTCTCGGTAGCTTGAAAGCCTAAGGTAGTCATCGGGCTCAGCGTCGATGTACGTTAAGTCGTTCACTATTGAATAATAGGCCTTCACGATGTCGAAGCCCGCTTCCTCAACCAATGCCAGCACCTCCTCCATTGTGTACTCCCTGACGTGGCACCTGTAGATGGGTTGCTTGCCTAAGAGCAACCTCAGCCTCCTGAACAGAGAGGCCACGTTGGGCGTCGTGAGTATCAAGATGCCTTTCACCTTCAACGCCTTGTTTATCTTAGCCAAGATCGAGGGAGCATAGTAATAGTGGAGGTGCTCCAAGACCTCTGCGAAGACGACGCAATCGGCGTTGCCAATGTTCAGCTCGTCCTTCTCGAGGTCGCACTTGACGACGCTGACACCACAGCTCTTGGCTATCTCCGCGTACGGCTCCGGCTCCACGTCGAGCGCCACGACCTCGTAGCCCATCCTCTTAAGCGCGCAGGAAGTTATGAAGGGCGAAGCGCCGACGTCTAACACCCTAGAGCCCCGCTTGCAGTATTCCTCAACTAACCTGAGGACCTCCAGCCTCCTGCCAAACTCCAAGTAGAAGCTGGAGACTGCCTTCCGATCTCCGACGCTCCTGACAACTTCCTCGACGCTGAGAAGGGCGTCCCTAGCGTTCATAGACCTCGTGAATGAGGCTCACGTACCTCTTGGCCACCCCTATGTGGTTGAACTGCTTGACGAACTCTAGGCAGTTCTTGGAGATCTTGGACCAAAGCTCTTCATCTCTCAAGAGCCTCTCGAGCGCATCGGCGTAGTCCTTCGGGTCGTGGCTGTTCACCCTGAGCCCGTTGAAGCCATCGATCACGACCTCCTCGGGCACGGCACTTGAAACCACGACGGGGGTGCCAGATGCCATGGCCTCTAAGCACGCGTAAGAGAAACTTTCGTAACTAGATGGCAGGATCAAGGCCTTCGCCTTGCTCAACAGCTCCAGCTTCTCCTTCTCCGGTATGCCTTGCCTCCACTCGACCTCCTCGCCTTTGAGGTGCTCTGCTGGAGCGCCCACGACAACCAACTTGACGCTGTGCCCTCTCCTCCTCAAGATCCTAAGGGCCTCGACGCTGATTTGAGGGTTCTTGACCGGCCTGGTGCCTATGTGCACGACTAAGTCCTCTCTCCCCCCCAAGCTCAGCAGGCTTGAAGGGCTCCAGTTTCATGGGCAACGGGATGACGTCACAGTCCACGCCGAGGAAGTGCTTCACCTCGTCCTTCAACTTACCGCTCACGCAAACCACCTTGTCGTAGCCCTTGTACAGCCTTCTTACAGCGAGAACGTAAAGCTTGTTAGACTCGAGGGCTATGCCGTGGTTCACGGCTATCTTTGGCCTAAATCTGAGCGGCACCACGCCGTTTACAATAGCCACGTCGACCTCTTCTTCGCGCAATGCTTTAGAGCCCTTCGTTAACCAATCCCATGCCATTTTGATCCACGAGCCCTCTTCACAAGGCTTCGACTTCAACGTGTAGATGGGTATGGCGTTGTCGAGGCCGTGCATCTCCTTGAACCACTCCTCGAGCCTTTCCCTCTTCACTCCTCCGTAGCACCAACTGAGGATGAGCGGCTCATGCCCGAGCTTGGAGAGGCCCTCAGCCAGAAGGGCCACGAACTTGTTAACACCATCGAGGTGTGTTATGCACCATCTCCTAATAAGCGCTATCCTCATGACTTCGCCATCGCGCAGGCCTCTTAAGTATGCACGTCGCCAAATAGCGGCCCTCTAAGAGCCCTGAAGACGCTATTAACTGCACATGCTCAACAAGAAGTCGAAGTCGCCCCAGTTTTGTTATTGACAAGTGCGATTAACTGAACCCGTTATTGAACGAACTCCTTCGCTATAACGGGAGCTGAAAGTTGTCAAGAACCCTGACCCTCCAGCCATCCAAGACCTGCCCACCAAGTGGTTACTCACGAAGCCAGCCCTGCCGGACATTAAAGCGACCTCTCTACTTGCTTCGTCAACCCCTCAAGACCTGCTCGTAGAGCTGGACGGACTTCTCGGCTATCTCCTTCCATGAGAAGACTTCTCTCCTCCCGTTCTTGCCCATCCCCTCGGCCAGCTCCTCGTCCTCGGCCAACCTCGCCATCGCCTCAGCCAATGCCTTGGGATTCAAGGGGTCTACCAGCAAGCCGTTGACACCCTGCTTGACCCTGTACGGGACGACACCGACCTTAGACGCTATTACTGGCCTCTCCCTCGCCCACGCTTCAGAGATGACCATCGAGTAGACCTCGACGTGGTCTGCTATCGACGGGAGCACGAGGGCGACGGCCGAGTCGAGAGCCTCTATTTTCGTCTCCTCGTCTACGTAGCCCAAGTAGTAGACCTTGTCCTCGACCCCCAACCTCCTAGCCAAGCTTAAGGTCTTCTCGAGGTACCCGCCGTCGGGCCCTATGAAGACTGCGGCACAGTCTTTGCTAAGGTGCTTCATCGCCTCGACCAGGACGTGGGGCCCCTTGAGCTTGTGCACCCTTCCAACGTATAGGAAGAGCTTCTCCTGCCTTATTCCGAATCTCTCCTTGAACTTATTCGGATTTACCTTTTCAGCAGTAAAGTAGTGTTCTGGGACGGCGTCGGGGAGGTATTGAGCCTCAACGCCGTAGCTTTCCCTCAAGATCTCCAAGTCCCTGATGCTCCTCACTAATAGCATGTCAGCAAGCTTCAGTGCCTTCCTCGTATTTCTCTTCCCGTAGTGAGAGGCAAGAGGTCTTATGAGGAAGTTAGGGTGGTTTTTTAAGGCATCTATGGCCATGAGGTGCAAGACGACTTTTACGCCAAGCTTTTTGGCCCTTTCGACCATCTTAATTACGAACAGGCTGTTTTGACTGTGCCCATGAACGAGGTCGGCGTTTCTAAGAACCTTATTTAGATAATGAAGGGGGTATGTGAGGTCAGGGAAGCCGAATCTCAAGCCCTTGACCCTATGTACGTGAACCCCATTAATTACCTCTTCTTCTGGCCTGCCTCTGGCACCAAAACTACTTGTGAGAACATGAACTTCGTGACCAAACTTTACAAGCTCTTCTGCAAGGCCTTGAATGGCTCTTTCTAGGCCTCCGACAACCGGGTAGTAATGATGATGTACGTGAACGACGTTCATAAATTAATCTCTCCTTAATTATAATGATGTTGTAATGTTGATGATCACATATGGCAAAGATCTTCGATGATCTTAGCAAGCTTTTCTGCGACTTTCTTCCAAGTTAGCTCTTTAGCTCTCTTGATAGCTATCTCGCTCAGTTTGGCGCGTAACATCTCGTTACTCATTAATTTCTCTAGTGCGTCCGCCAAACCATCAATATCACCAGGGCTTACTATGAAGCCACATCCCCTTACCACTTCCGCGCCACCAGAGGTTGTCGTAATGACAGGTAACCCGCTTGCCAGAGCCTCGACCCTAGCTATAGAAAAACCCTCTAGATAAGAGGGCAGTGCAAAGATGGATGACTCAGAGTATAGCTGGTATAGCTGAGTATCGCTGACAATGCCCGTAAACGTGACTTGACGTTCAAGTCCTAGAATTTTAACTAAGTTTTGCAGATATTCGTAATACCTCATATTCCATAAAGGCCCAACTATTACTAGTCTCCAATCACCATGATTTTTAGCAATTTTTGAAAAGGCGACGATAAGATCGTGAATGCCCTTGATTGGTTCTACTCTTGCAACGCAAAGAATTTGCCTTTTTCGATTTTGACTTTTACCGTCAATAGTGACGAATAACTCATCGCACACCCCGTTCCAAATAACGCAACATTTATTGGTTAGGCAAGGGAGTTCCTTAGATACGTTACGAAGAGCCTCCCAGCTCTCAATGATGATTGCATCGCAAAACCTCAGCGTTACCATGAGGCCTATCTTCCTGAGTAGCTTTTTTAGCGAAGAACCTCTTATCACACCATCCCAATCCATTTTGCAAATAATTCTACATTCATAATTTCTCATCAGCTTTTTGAAGAAGCTCAACAATATTATATTGAAGGGATAGTAATAGGTTATTACAACTCGAGGCTTTTCCACAAGGAGAACACCTAATATCTGTGCGGCTTCATAGATTGAGGCGATGGTAAATGCGATATTAATGAAGTAAGTCGGCAAGGACTTAATAAATCTTGGCATTGGTCTTGTTTTCAAAATAGGGAACATTCGACATCCGGGCACATCGATGCTATCGTAATAAGTGACCACCGCTACGTCATAGCCTATTTTCGCCAGCTCATGCGGAATGCAGAAGGGGTCCTTTTTTTTTTAGCCAAGAGGTCTATCTTGGGAGCAATGAACATTATTTTCTTACACGTCATAATCTCTACGCCTTCTGCGATGGAGCAAGCTATACCTTTTTATATCGAAACATTCGAAGTCATGTTTTAATACCTTCAACAAGTCTCGTAAATTACCGTGATATTCTATTAACATTTCCTTAAATAACTTCACATGTTCATAATCATTAAATATCACATCATATTCGCAACCTTCGCAGTCCATCTTTAGAACCATATTCGCCTGCTCGGTCTTTGACATACTTTCAATAATTTCAGAGAGGGTCATTGATTTAACTGTTCCACCCACGTCGATACCATAATAGGTCGTGAGGGCATCTTTTATTCCTCCCCATACTCTAAGGTAACCTGCTTTGCTAGAGAGACCTGCGTTTATTGCAATTATTTTGCTCTCCATATTATTGAGCTTGATGTTTTCGAGCATTTCCTTAAATGCTTCAGGATTTGGCTCTAAAGCTATGACCCTCTTAGCGCCTCTAAGCACGAAGTAGATGGCCGAGTCCCCCACGAAGGCGCCTACATCAATAACTACTCTATCTTTTACATTAAGCAAACCATATATCTGAGAGATGTATAAAGAAGGCAAGGTCTCGTAGTATTTTTTAAATTTTACTGAACCAATATCTATTGGACGATTCTTTTTGGACAATTCTTTACTTGTTCTGATCTTGATGCCGTTGATAATGATGGAGTCTTCATCATAGGTGATATCGCGGATGAAGCCATAATAATAGCCACGTAATATATGCCCATACATCAACAAAGGCACGGCAAAGGCTTTTCCATCTTTGAATAGTATCTTCATATTATGCCTTAATGGATCTTTACGCATTAGTCTATAGAACGTATAGATCAACGGGAGTAAGTGCCAATTCTTAAATAAGACCCTACTTTTTAAAACTGCGCGCATATCACCCGCGTCCACATCCACGAGTTTCATAGCGATGTACCCCATCAGCACTCTTCAATTTACTTGAGTGATAGCTGTGCAGAAATCACATGACGGATTTTAATATAATGGGGTTCCTTTATACTACTCATAGATAAAAGTCGTCATAGAATTTTTCATACCTTGGTAGTATTTTGCTCCACATAAACCGCTGTGCCCACCCGCTAGCTTTTTGACTCAATCTTTTCCATTGCTTCTTATCCGTTAGCAAAGTCGTTATTGCCTCAGCATAATCTCTTGAGTTTGGCCTTGCCCATAGGCTTGCCCTGTTGGGCGGTGCTACATATAATTGTCCTCCCTCGCCAGTTATTACCGAGGGAAGGCCATGAAGAGACGCCTCTAACAATGTTATTCCGAAGGGTTCATAAAGTGAAGGTAGTGCATATAAACTACTCTTCGTATACAACTTGTGCTTCTCGTCCTCATTTATGTAACCTGCGTATCTAACTTGGACGCCCTCCTTCTCGGCGTACGTGATAAGCCTCCTTACTAGCCCCTCGTCAGGACCCGCTAAAACTAGCCTAACATTTTTTATCTCTTTAACCACATAAGCCATCGCCTTGACGAGCAAGCTCAGGTTCTTAGACTTACTTATCCTGCCTAGGTAAAGCACTTGCCCCTCATCTCTTATGCTGGCATCGTTTGAGCACTTCTTATCCTCTTCGACGCCATTTGGTATCACAACAATTTTATCATCGTTAAGCCCAAGACGCTTAACTTTCTTAACTTCATGAGGCGTTAGCGCGATGTATTTGTCGTAAGAGCTTAGGCATCTCTTGCCGGATGCATCGAACGTTCTGTGATAGATCCAAGTGGCCAAGTCTAACTGGCTGAACCCATGAAATGGTGCATGTCCATGTAATACGGCTTTAAATTTCATGAGCTTTCTCAGCTTAGCTATTTGAAATACATGCGGATGTCTCCAAACATGAACATGGACTATGTCCGGCTTCAGCTCTCTAACGACTTCTGGAAGCTCAGAGCTGTATGTCCCGTAAGACCACGCGAAATTCGGCTTGATCCTAATCACACGAACGCCGTTCATCACTTCATGCCTAGGTAGGGCGCCCGCCCCACCGTTTCTCAGTCTGTTGTACGTCACGACGAAGATCTCATGACCCCTCGACGCCATGTACTCGGCGACCTTCTTAACGACCTCCTCGACGCCCCCGACGACTGGAGCGTAAAATGGCGCTACGTGAACGATCCTCACGCCTTCCTCGCCAACACCACCAACCTGCGCGCAAGGGATGGCCTCAGGCTAAGCAAGGAGTCTAACGCCCTCAGCTCCTTGGGCTCGACACCCGGCGCGCTCTTCACGTGGACGACCTCGAAGCCGTGATGCGCTAGTAGCTCTTTGAGCGCCTTCAGCGTGAAGGGCCTTATGTGGCCCGACGGCTTGGCGAAAGTCCTGTCCCTCCACGGCACGCCCGCTAGCACCTCAGTGGATACCTCGCAGTTGTACGGCTGGTAGCCGGAGAGGAGCAATAGTCTGTTCACCCAGCTGGCTAGGTTCGGCGTCGTGAGGAGCAGGTGGCCTCCGGCCCTTAGGATCCGACGGACCTCTTTGAGCATGTTGTCGGGGTTCGCCAAGTGCTCTATCACCTCGAGGGCGGTCGCCAAGTCAGCGCTCTCGTCGGGAAGGGAAATTCTACCATTCGAGAGGTCGATGACAAACGTCCTCAGACCTCGCGACGCTGCCACGTTTAGCGCATTTGCGTCCACGTCGATGCAGTAGACCTCGCTCGCCCCAACGACTTTGGCCATCTCGATGGTCAAGCTGCCGTCGCCACAGCCGAGGTCTACTAATACGTTGGCCTTTATGTCGTGGCGCTTTAGTAGGTCGAGCTCCTCCTTAAATCGGGGTAAGTCGACGGCCGAAGCACTACGCATTACGCATTGCCCTCTTTAGCCGCTCGGCGTAGTAGCCTTGCCTTGCTAGAATGCACGACCAGCTAAACCGTTATGGACGAGCTCCTCTACGAGTTTCTTCGCCGTAGCCCTGACGGCCTCCCTCGAGCTCATGGAGGGCTTGAAGCCCAATGCCTTCAGCTTGTCTATTCTCAGGGCCACCCTCTTCACGTCCCCCAGCCAGCCGACCCCGTGGAGCAGAGGCCTGTAGACCTTCCTCACGTCGCTCAAGCCCATGGCCTTCATGACCTCGTCTGCAACCTCATCTACGGTTATCCAGTCCTCTGAAGCAACGTTGTAGACCTCAAAGTGGTTATCGCTCTCTCTCCACGCCATCATGGTGGCCTCAACAGCGTCCTCCACGTGCACGTAGCTCCTCACCTGCTTTCCATCTCCCAGCACCTCCAGCTCGCTCGGGCTCCTCTTCAGCTTGACGACGAAGTCGTAGACCACTCCGTGCTTGAGCCTAGGGCCGACGACGTTCGCGTACCTCAAAATCACGGCCCTTATTCCGTAGAGCTTGGAGTATGCGTGGATTAGGCTCTCGCAGGCGGCCTTGCTTGCTCCGTAGACGGACACGGGCCTCACGGGGGCTTCCTCGCCCACGGGTATCTCGTCGGGCTCCCCGTAGACGCTGCTGGAGGAGGCGAAGACGAGCTCCCTGACGCCCTCCCTCCTCATCGCCTCCAATAGGTTGAAGGTCGCCACGACGTTCTCGTTGAAGTGGATTCCAGGGTTGGTTGTGCTGACCCTGACCTCCGGGTTGGCGGCGAAGTGGAAGACGGCGTCCACTCCATCGACGGCGCTCTTAACGACCTCGAGGTCCTTCAAGTCCCCCCTCACTACCTCCACTACTTGGCTGTTCACGTGGTGCTCGACGTTCTCCATCCTCCCGGTGCTGAAGTTGTCGAGTACCCTGACCCTCCAGCCCTCTGAGACGAGCCTGTCAACCAAGTGGCTGCCTATGAAGCCAGCCCCGCCGGTCACCAAGACGAGCCCTCTGCCACGCATGCGCGTAGCCCTCTTTCGAGAGGCGTCGTAGTAAGGCGTTTTCACTGATGGGAGCGACCTATTAGCTCGGATCGTGTGTGTTCCTTCAACAGCTCAACAGCTCTTAGAAGCCCTAGGCCTGCACGTCTAGGCGAACTTTGGCGCGCTTTGAGCCCTCCACGGCTGCGACGAGCTTTGCGAGGAGCTCAGTGGCGTCGAGCACCTCTATCTCGATGGGCTCGCCGCGCTCGTTGTAGTGGATGATCAGCTGGTCCGTCAGCTCCTCTCCATAGGAAGGCCTGCCATCTCCTGCCTTGATCACCAGGACGTCGGCCTCGGGGTCGTATGCCACCTTTAAATCCCTACTCATACCTCTCCCTTCTAGCACGATAGACTGTCACCACGACTATTAAATCCTCGCTTCCTCGTAGACGACCCTTATCGTATGCCCATTGACGCCTCCTGAGCTGTCTCCCTACTCGCGCCCTTGGACGACTCTGCCTACTTGGACGATGGCGGCTAGGACCTCGCTCTCTGGAATATCGCACTCCTTCATCTTGGGTAGGCATGCTTGGTGAGCCTTATCCTCATCGCTTCGAGCACGCTGAATTTCGAGGCCAGCCTCGCTTTTGTACTCCTTTGAAAGTTTCGACCCACTTTTCCACCGTGCGATGGGGCTCGTCAAAACTTCGTGGGATAGTGCCCCTTCAAGGCCATGCTCAGCGCCCTCATCATGCCCCTCGCCCACGCCCTCCCCTCCTCCCCCGCCACGGCCAGCAAAGGCGCGAGAAGCGGCAGTAGCCCGTAGAAGGCCCTTATCCATGGGGGTGGCCTCGCGTACCTCAGCGCCTGGTATATCCCTAACGTGGTCCTCGCCTTGTAGGCGGCCTCCTCCTCGGCGCTCTCTGTCCTGCGGGTCGTGGTGTAGGCCTTGGTGCAGAAGCGCGCTCTGTAGCCGAGCTCCAGGGCCTTGAACAGTATGTAGGAGTCCTCGGCTATGCAGGGCGGTATCGGTAGCACCTTCTCGAAGACCTCCCTCCTCATTATCATGAGCTCCCCGCTCGCGAAGACGTGTAGCCTCCTCCTTATGGGGTCGGCTATCCTGTAGAACTTCACTTGGGGCCCTTCCTCCACGCCAACCCTGCAGTACACTAGGTCTGCCTCCTCCAGGTGGCTGAGGGCGTGCTCTAGGCCGTGCACTTTTGTGTCCACGTCGTTCAGGGCCACGGCGTCGGCGTCGTCGGGCACGAACCTGCTGCCGAAGTTTATGGCGTCCCACTTGCCCCTCGGCTCTCTGTGCACGACCTTCGGATGGTCCACTTTCTCGCCGCAGATCACCACGAAGGGTAGGCCCATCCCCTCTAGCTCGGAGGCCTTCCTCTCCACGTGCCTCGAGTCCCTAGCTAAGACCAAGAAGAAGACCTTCCTCAAGCGCTCTCGCTCGCGAGCTTCGCGGGCTTCGTGGCGGCTCCTCTCACTGCTCTCGTCTTGGGGCTTTCCTTCGACGGCTCAGGGTCGGTCCTCGCAAGTGCTGGGCTCGGCGCACCTGCCATCAGTTGACAGCGAGGGTCTTCGTGGAGCGCATCGATAGGCCTGCGCGGTGCTCGAGCTCGGCAGATAAGAGGCGAGGTGGTGCGCGGTCGGTGAATGCGTGACGCGTAGCCGTGATCATTTTAGGCTCTCAGCAACAGCGCTACCAGAGCCGCTATCACGCTCACCAGTAGCGGCAGGTTGAAGGCTATGAATAGCTTGGCGAATAGGCTTATGGAGCCCTCCAGCCTGGCGACCCTCTGATCGAGGAAGCCAATCCTCTGCTCGAGGCCGTCGATCCTCCCATCGAGCCTCCCAATCCCCTCCTTGAACTCCTTCCTCAATGCTTCCATATCGTTCTTGAACTCCTTTCTAAGAGCCTCCACGTCGCTTTTAGTAGCCACCCTAAGGGACTCGATATCGCTCTT
>JAAOZJ010000055.1 GCA_011605835.1 Thermoproteota archaeon | reverse complement strand
GCTCGGGATTTAACGTTCACTGGTCTCTTTCTAGGCTAGCTCTCAAGACGGCGAGGGAGACTAGGGCTAAGGCTAGGACGAAGTCGAGGACCACGACTAGTGGGTCTACTCGAAGTGCTATTGCATGCGAGAGGGCTCGCAGGTAGCCGTGCGCCTGAAGGGCTGCTAGGGCGGCCAAGGCCAAGGCGAGGCCCACACATGAAGCAGCCAGAGACCAAGGTAGCAGTTTGAGCAGCAGGTCCGACTTCAAGAGCCTCTTGGAGGCCCCTAGAGACCTCAACACCTCCACCTCGCCCCTGTGCTGCGCCAAGACGGTCTTGGAGGCCACCACCACGCTGGCGCTTGAGAGCAGGGAGATCGCGATCGCGAGGGCTAGGAGGGAGTCCTTCGTGAAGCCGTACCTCTCGGCGTAGCCCTTCATGAAGTCGTAGGCCTCCTCAACCCCTATGTCCTCGGCCCTGAACTTCGTTACGACCCGAGGCGTGATCACTGGGAGTTGCTGATAGCTCTGGCTTGGGCTCGGGCCCGATGGGCTTGGAGGAGGGGTCGCCCCGGAGGCCCTCCTCGCCAGCTCCTCGAATATCTTTGAGGGGGTCGTGACGCTCCCGTCTATCTCGAGCCTTATCAGCGTGACGTAGCCGTAGCCAGCACCTCGTAACCACTGGCCCACGTGCAGGGGCACGAGGACCTCGTCGTCCATGGGGGAGCTAGATTCGAAGACCCCCTTCACTCGCAACACCACGTACCGGTCGGCCAAGGCGCTCAGGACCAACACCTCGTCGTTGAGCTTCAGGCCGAGCCTCTCGGCGACGCCCTTCCCCACGATCGCGCAGTCCAGGTCGCGTGACCCGAGCGCCTCGCCCTCGAGCATGGTCAGCTTGCTCAGCTTCGCGAAGCCCTCGGGCACTATCCCCCTCACGAAGACCGCCTCGCCCTTTATCACGCAGGGAGCTATGACCTCCGGGCTGCAGGCTAGCACGCCCTCTAAGGCGCCCACCTCCTCGGCTAGGTGGGCTGGCACTAAGCCCGTGAAGGGGGTGCTGCTCCTCCTGTCGTAGATGGCCACCACGTCCTCTCCCTCGCCCAAGTAGGCCGTGAGGCCTCCGTAGAGGCTCGCGAGGCTCAGCGCCGTCAGCGAGAAGAGCGTGGAGGAGAGGGCTATCACTAAGGCGAGGGCTAAGACCCTCTGCCGCTTTAAGTACTTGAAGCGCGCGAGCTTCAAGATGGCTTTACCCGCTTTCTAAAGTCGAAGCGCCAAGTCCTAGCTTAACGGGTCATGCAGGCGGCCTTGCTTTCCTCGAGACCTCGGCCGCGTACTTCAGGGTCGCGATAACGTCCTCTCTCTTCAGCTGAGGGTAGTTCACCAGCACTTCCTCGATGGTCCAACTGTTGGCGAGCAACTCCACTATGAAGTCAACCGCCATCCTCGTGCCCTTTATGACCGGCTTCCCGGCCAGGACCTCGGGGTCGACAGTTATCCTGCTCCTCCAGTCCTCCACTCTGCTCACCACAATACAACAGCCATGGCTCCTCTCAAAAACTTTTAGCCGCGTTGGTGAAGTGTGCAAACAATCACAGGCCGAGCTCCTTCAAGAGCTCGTCGACGTCCAAGACCTCCAAGGCCGTCACGTCGCCAGTCTCGCAGTCCCTGAAGAGGAACACGGGCGTCCTCAAGTCTAGGGGCTCCACCTCGACCTCAGTGCCCCTCGGGTAGGAGAACCTCACGTGTAGGACGTTCCTGACAAGCGAGGCTTCCACGACCTCCTTGGGGAACTTCGTCCCCGAGGCCTCCTCCAACCTCCTCAAGAGGGACCTCAAGTCTATGTCGAGCAACGTCCTCGAAGCCTTCAAGACTATCTCGCCCACCCCTTCGACGCGAACCTCTTATACGTTTTGAGACTTAAGACTTATTAAATACGCCGTCTTGACCTCGTCCTCTAGAACCACAACCATTAGCCAGAGACCGTCCACCTTCTTTAAGAAGTACCTGCGTCGGGACTACGAGCGTCTAAGCGCACTTCGTCTGGGCCAACAAGAGCGTCCTCGAGAAGCCTCTTTAACGAGTCCGACTTGTTGATCCCGAGCAATCCACTGAAGTCCCTTCCATGCCTTCTAACGATGTGCACGAGGACTTCTTTTGGTTATCGCGCACTTCACGGCCTACGGCCTCAACTCCTCGACGCACGGTGATAAACTCATCGTTGACATGATGTGAATGTCGCGTGCTCGGCCTTTATAACTGTTGTTCTACGTACCTCGCTCGCGTGGCTTTTAAGGCTGGGAAGGCGCATCCCAAGATCGAGGAGGCAAGGGCTAAGAGGAGTATTTGGAGGGCCTGGTCGACCTTCAGGAATGGTGCGACCTCTATGCTTGGATGGATCCACCTAAGCATCGTCGAGATCGCTTGAGCACCGGCCGTGCCCACGGCTATCCCCAGCACGGAGCTCGCGAGCGCTAGTGCAGCTATGTAGGCCAAGACTATGGCGAGCGCCGTCGACCTCTTGGCCCCTAGAGCCCTGAGCATGGCCAGCTCGTAGCTCGACTCCACCACGAAGCGCGAGGCGATGGCGTAGGAGGTCGCAACGATGGCGGCGTAGACGGCCCAAGACCAAGCGCTCAGGAAGGACAGCGCTTCCAAGCCGACTTGTCGCGCGAGCCCTTTGATCTGCTGGACCTCCACCAGCTTGACGTCCTTCGGCAACAGTCTTGCTATCTCGTCGATTACCTTCGGGCTGTTCAAGTCTTTTTTGAGGACGAGCTCGATGAAGGAGATCG
>JAAOZJ010000008.1 GCA_011605835.1 Thermoproteota archaeon | reverse complement strand
CGAGGGGTACATAGGCTTCCACGGCATGGGCGGAGGGGCGTCGATGCTCGCTGCCGACGCCTTGGTCAGGCACGGCTTTAAGCTCGCAAACTACGCGGACAGCAGTGGAAACCCGACAGCATCGAAGGTGTACAGGCTCGCGAAAGTAATTCTCTCGCAACCTGGTATAGAGGCTTACTTTGCAGCCGACATAAATATATCGAGCCAAGAGATGTGGCACACAGCGAGGGGGCTCGCGCGAGCCTTCAGAGAGGATTTGAAGGACAGGCCCGGCTTCCCCGTAGTCGTAGTTTGGGGAGGGAATAAGGTGAAGGAGGCGACCGAAATCTTAAAAGAGATGACAAAGGACCTGCCAATACGCCTTGAGATTTATGCTGAGGACCCTGTCAGCGGGCCCCACTACAACATCTACGACATAGAACCCGTGATCAAACGCCTCAAAGAGCTCGTTGAAGAGTACAGGAAGATTAGAAGATCCAAAGGGGCGAGCTAAAGTGATAGAATTCGAAACGAGAACCGGGAAGGTAGTAATCGACGATTCGAAGTGCGTGGGTTGCAAGACCTTCGCTTGCGTCAAGGCCTGTAGCCTATACGGCGCCCACCTCTTCAGGATAAACCTGAAGGTAAACAAGCCCGAGCCCATATACTCCGCTGAAGACTTGAAACGTATGTGTACTGAATGCCTAGCATGCGAACAAGAGTGCTTCCTGAGGGGGCTTAATGCCATAAGGATCGAGCTTCCGCTCTACGGCCTAGAGGAGTACCGCAAGAGGGTGGGGTTGTATTAGCAAGCTCAAAGTCGTGGAGGTGAGGATTTATGGCCATACTCCTAGATGAAAATACGAGAGTCCTCATCCAGGGGATTACGGGTCGAGAGGGCTCTGCACGAGCTAGGTTCATGAGCGAGTACGGGACAAAGGTCGTTGCTGGCACATCTCCCGGCCGCGGAGGGACAGAAGTCTGGCGAATACCGGTGTACAACACAGTCGAAGAGGCTGTTAAGGAGCGAGGGCCGATAGACCTCAGCGTGACCTTCGTCCCAGGACCTCTCGTGAAAAGCGCTGTCGTCGAGGCGATCAACGCCGGGATAAAGACGATAGTCATGCCCGTCGAGCGAGTTCCGCTCCACGACATAATAGAGATGGTGCACCTAGCGAGGCAGAGAGGCGTCAAGATCATAGGTCCAGGCTCACTCGGGCTCATAAGCCCCGAAAAGGCCGTCGCTGGGTGGATCGGTGGAGCAGAGGAACAGGCGAGGGTCGTGTTCAAGGCGGGACCCGTCGGCATAATATCGAGGAGTGGCGGGCAGACCACAACGCTATGCTGGGCCATAACAAAGGCGGGTCTAGGCGAAAGCACGGCAATACACGTAGGCTCTGAGCCGATCGTCGGCATGAGCCCGGCCGAGCTCCTCCCGCTCTTCGAAAAAGATCCACAGACAGAAGCCGTCGTCCTCTTCGGCGAAATCGGGACGGTCGCAGAGGAGGAAGCGGCAGAAGCCATCATGAGAGGGGAGTTCACGAAGCCCCTCGTGGCTTATATCGCGGGGAGGACGGCCCAGCCAGGGGTCAGATTCTCGCACGCCAGTGCTATCATAGAGCGCGGAAGGGGCTCGGCTGAAAGCAAGGTAAAGGCCTTGAAGGAAGCAGGCGCTGTTGTCGTTGACAGACCTGACGAGATACCAGTCGTCGTAAAGAAGCTTTTGAGGAGGTGAAGACCGTGAGGTTATTGAGATCCGTCCTCTTCACTCCTGGCAACAACATGAGGATGATACACAAAATACCCACTCTCACGGCCGACGCGGTCATATTGGACCTAGAAGACTCCGTCCCGATGGCCGAAAAGGACACGGCCAGGGTATTCATAAGAGATTCGCTGGACTTCCTGAATACCAATGCGGTGTCAGACATTTACGTAAGAGTGAACGGGCTGCCTACAGGCCTCACAGCCGAGGACTGCGAGTTCGTTGTGCAAAGAGGGCTTACTGGCATAATGATCCCTAAGGTGGAGTCGCGCAGTGAGGTACTTGAGGTCGAGAAGATTGTTGAGGAGCTCGAGAGGAGGAGAGGTCTCGAGCCCGGCTCTGTTGTCTTCATCCCGACCATCGAGAGCGCCAAGGGAGTCGTCAACGCCTATGAGATAGCCTCCGCCAGCAAAAGGGTTATAGCCTTGGGCTTCGGAGCGGTCGACTTCACTCGTGATATGGGCGTTTCCCTCTCCAAAGAGGGAACGGAGCTCTTCTTCGCCCGCTCTTACGTGGCCATTGCTGCAAGGGCTGCTGGCGTCCTGGCAATCGACACGGTTTTCACCGACATAATTGATAGAGAAGGTCTGATCAGGGACGCAATGGCTGCCAAACAACTTGGCTTCAAGGGGAAGTTCCTAATTCATCCGAGCCAAATAGAGCCAGTGAATCGCATATTCTCGCCCTCAGAGAAAGAGATAGAGTACGCCAAGAGGGTCGTGCAGGCCTTCAAGGAAGCTGAGGTAAAGGGGCTGGGAGCGGCCTCGCTCGAGGGTAGGATGATAGACATAGCCGTCTACAAGCAAGCAGAGGACCTGCTAAGGCTTGCTGAGGCCATCGCCGAAAAAGAGAAGAAGATAAAGATGCGCCAGCAAAGTAGTGGTTAACTATGGTAGATATAAGTGAAGTGATTTCGAAGACTGCCTACGAACTTCTAAAGAGAGCTGCTACAAAGCTCCCTCAAGACGTCAAGTGGGCCCTGCGGAGGGCCTATGAGAACGAGAGCTCCCCGATCGGCAAGGCACAGCTAAAGGCTATGCTCGACAACGCCGAGATGGCTGAGAAGTACGGTATAAGCATATGCCAAGACACAGGGACGCCGCTATTCTTCGTAAAGTGGGGCCTGAAGTCGGGGTTGAACATCGACGTCAGAAGGCCTATAATGGAAGCCGTCAAAAAGGCTACGATCGACGTGCCTCTCAGGCCTAACGTCATAAACCCGTTGACAAAGGAGAACCCGGGCACTAACATCGGATGGGGGATGCCCTACATCTACTACGACTTAGACCCCGAAGCCGACTACGTCGAGATAACGGCCGTCCCAAAAGGCTTCGGCTCCGAGGCCAAGTCGACCCTCGTTTGGATAACGACGAGCGAGCCCATACCCGAGGCCATAGTGAGGTGTGTCGTCGACAACACGTTAACGGCCATGGGAGAGCCATGTCCCCCGACCATTGTCGGCTTGGGAATCGGGGGGACGGCAGACATAGCCTTACACCTCGCTAAGAAAGCCATTTTCAGAACCCCCCTTGGCTCGTTGCACCCGGACCCAGTCGTAGCGGAGCTCGAGCAGAGAGTGCTGAAGGCCTTGAACTCCACGGGGCTTGGGCCAATGGCTATGGGCGGTGATACTACATGCCTCGCAGTCCACGCCGAGATATGTGGTACTCACACAGCCGTCGTCCCGCTCGGAATAACCTATCAGTGCTGGGTTGCGAGGTACTCCACAGCCCGTATTTATCCGAACGGCGAAGTAGTCTACATCACGCACCCGGAGTGAGCTCGAAGGGGGTGGTCGTATGAGCCAGGAAATTCGCTTGCCGACATCCGAAGAAGTCGTGAGGAAGCTTAGAGTGGGGGACATCGTGTACGTGAGCGGTATAGTCCACACGATGCGCGACATGGGACACCGCCGAGCTGTCGAGATGATCAAGCGAGGGGAGGAGCTACCTTTTAACTTAGAGAACGGAGCAATATGGCATTGCGGTCCCATCGTCAGGAGGGTCGACAACTCGTGGGAGGTCGTGGCGGCTGGCCCGACGTCGAGCTCGAGATTCACAGAGCTTGGCGCGGAGCTTGTGAGGAGGCAACGCGTGAGGCTCACCATAGGGAAGGGAACCATGGGCAAGAGCATGGTCGACGCGTTGAGAGAAGTGGGAGGCGTTTACCTGATCGCGACGGGAGGCTGTGCTGCCCTCTACGCGAAGCAAGTCGTGAAGGTGGAGAACGTGTACTGGCTGGACTTGGGGATGCCTGAAGCCACGTGGGTGCTAAGAGTGGAGAGACTTGGACCACTAGTCGTGGGGATAGACTCTCACGGAAACTCACTAGAACAGATAGTGCTCGAGAAAGTGCGTCAAAACGTGAGCTCGATTTACTCGAGGGAGAAGATAGACTCTTCGAGGAGCTACGTCTGGTGGCCGAAGAAAATCCCCGGATCGATTGAAGCATGTAAAATATAATTAAAATTAATTTTTATATTATTTCAATGAGGAATCGGAGATGGGCGGAGGTGGACTGAATGGAACGACCTTGGATATCGGATAAGTGGTGGGTGAGCCCGCTCAACTTCGTCGACGAGGTCCGCTCCCAACTGAGGTCCCCCAAGAAGGTGGTCATCCACGACATCACCTTGAGAGATGGAGAGCAACAGGCCGGGGTGACCTTCACCAAGGAGGACAAGATCGAGATAGCGAAGATGCTCGACGAGGTCGGGGTCCACAGGATCGAAGCCGGCATGCCAGCGGTCTCGAACGAGGACAAGGAGGCGATAAAGGCCATAGCCCGAATGGGACTGAACGCCAAGGTGTTCTGCTTCGCGAGGTGCATGAAGCGCGACGTCGATTTGGCGTTGGAGTGCGACGTGGACGGAATCGAGATGGAGATACCGTCTAGCGAGCACCTCATAAAGTACGGGTACAACTGGCCCCTCGAAAGGGCCGTAGAGCTGGCGGTGGAGGCCACGAGCTACGCCGCCGAGCACGGGCTACACGTCTCCTTCTTCACGATAGACGGCACGAGGGCCGACTTAGACTGGTGGTTCAAACTAGTAGGTAAGGTGGCGGCCGAGGGCCACATGGACTCCCTCGTCTTAGTCGACACCTTCGGGGTCTGCATGCCCGAGGCCATACGATACTTAGTGAGAAGAGTGAAGCGGCAGTTCAGCGTCCCCATAGAGGTTCATCTCCACAACGACTTCGGGCTAGCGGTCGCGAACACGCTCGCGGCCGTCGCGGAGGGCGCGGAGATAGTCCACACGACGGTGAACGGCATAGGCGAGAGGATGGGGAACGCCGACTTGGCAGAGACTGCCCTAGCCCTAGAAGTGCTCTACGGCGTGAAGCTGGGCCTGGACTACAGCAAGCTGTACAAGCTGTCGAAGCTCGTCGAGAAGCTCTCCGGGGTCAAGATGCCACCGCACAAGCCCGTCGTCGGGGACGGGATATTCAGGGTCGAGTCGGGGATAATCGTGGGTTGGTGGAGGAACCTCGAGAAGCAGGGCAAGCCGCTGATAATGTTCCCGTACCACTGGAGCCTAGTCGGTCACAACGGCGTGGAGATGGTGCTTGGCAAGAAGAGCGGGAGGGACTCGATCCTTTACGCACTCGAGAAGATGGGGATCGATCCAACGACAGTAGATGTCGACAAGATATTAGAAGAGGTAAAAATGGAAGCCACTAAGAGGAAGTCTCCGATATCGAGCGAGGCCTTCAAGCAAATGATAGAGAGGCATAAGGCAAAGTAAAGGTGAGGTAAAACAGCAAACTACATGTTATTCTCCTTCACTTGCCCTCAACTCGTACTTCTTTGTCTTAAAGTCTTCGTACTGCACTCCGTGCAGCTACTTTTGTAAGCATGTGCAAGTGGCAAGGTATTTGATAATCCGTCGAGGCACGAAGAAAATTCTAGAAGTACTTAGTAGCTTCTCTTCCAAGGACGAGCCTT
>JAAOZJ010000056.1 GCA_011605835.1 Thermoproteota archaeon | reverse complement strand
GGTTGAGGGAGAGGTTTTTCTTCGAGATTTCAGGCGGAGAGGCTAGGAGGGCTTTAGTGGCGAAAGCGATTATTTCTAACGCTTCGCTCCTCATCTTCGACGAGCCGCTGATGTGGCTTGACGATCGAGGTGTGGAAGACTTTGTAGATTTACTTGAGATGTTGAGGAGGCTTGAGAGGACAGTAATGATATTCGAGCACAGATTCGTGCCCTTGCTGAAGCGCGTCGACAAAGTTTACGTGCTCAAGGACGGAAAGCTCGCAGACGTGACAAGCAGGGCGCTAACGACATTCGAGAGGCTCTCTCATCAACTACCTCACGGCTTTTACTTTGAAAAGAAGACCGGTAAAGGAGATTTGTTGCTACAAGCTAAAGATGTGTACTTCAAGTACGACGCCAAGGGTGACTACTTGCTCAAGGGCGTAAACTTACAATTGTGCAGAGGGGACGTCGTTTTAATTTACGGCCTCAACGGCCAAGGTAAGACCACGCTCTTAAAAATCTTAGCTGGGTACTTGAAACCCCACAAGGGAAAGGTCTTGCGAAGAGGCAGCGTGCTTTACATACCCCAAAACATCGCCCTCTTTTACACGGAGAGCACCATCGAGAAGGAGGTCGTGGAGGTCTTCAAGGCCTGGGGGATGAAGACCAAAGCGAAAGTAGGACTGGACGTCGTAAGGGGGCTGAACATAGACCCCCTCTCGTCCCCCTTCAGCCTGAGCCATGGCCAGATGGTCAAGCTAGCAGTAGGGCTGGCCTCCGCATTGGACGTCGACGTCCTACTCCTAGACGAGCCCTTCTCGGGACTGACGTACGATGATAGGCTTAAGTTGCTGGAACTGCTGTACCAAAGCAACTCCGCCGTCGTGGTGGCGACTAGCAGCCTCGACGCCACAGAGGCACCCTATTGGACTAAGCTCTACAAACTCGAAGAAGGCAGGCTGGTGGAAATGAGAGCTATTAAGAAAGCGTCCCTAATTCGCGCCTCTAGGCTTTATCGAGAGCTCGTGGGTGTAGAAAGTGCTTAGAGAACTGTCGTACATGTTCACTTACTCTAAGAGGTTGGAAGATTACAGCACCCTAGCTAGGGTCTTAGTGGCCTCCACGATAATTGCCTTGTTAATGTTTGCCCGCTTTCTCTCTCGAGACGTATCGGTAGAAGTTACAAAGTTGGCACCTATACTCTCCTTCGAGTTTTACTTGACGTCGCGTGTAAGAGAAAGGCAGGGGATTTTAACTGGGCTGAAGTTGATATTAGTATTCACGATAATCGGCGCCTTGGTCTTCTACTTAAGCCACTTGCTTGGATGGCTTGCTCCAAATCCGGTCGAGATAGTACCCGGAGCTCTGAGGCTCGTAGCTTTCTTCTTAGGCTTCTCGCTACTGTTTCAGCTGATATCGTTACGAGAGTGGAGGAGCATTTTGAGCAGGCTCGGCTTTAAAGGACAGGCCTTGGCCTTTTCAATGGCTATCTCGCAAATACCCACTACACTCTACTACCTCTCGGAGGCGGCGACAGCCATAAAGTTGAAGTACAGAGGCAAGAGGCCCTACAAGGTAGCCGTGCCACTAGCCCTCTTGTCGCTCCTGACCTCACGGAGCCTCGCGGAATCCTATACAATTTACGGCCCGCCAGCCATGGACGTTAGGCTTACGACGCACAAGAGGAAGGACATTTACCTCTACTCATCGCTCGCCGTTTTAGTCGCGGCGGTCGCATCAATTGATGCTTTGCCCCTATGATGCCATCACCCCCACCTCTGCCCTAGCATGAATACGGCCGGAAATTTCGAGGTCCGCGTTCTAAGTTAGGGCTTCTGCAAGCACCGATGCCATGAAGTCCTCTAACGACGCTTATCGACTTGCCCGAGGGCCATCATGATAGATCAACGACTTAGCAGAGGCTCGAGATATCGCGAAATGAATGTTGTAAGTTCATTCACCGAACTTACCACCGGTAAAAAGAACCTCGACTTGACGTCGATTTCATCGAATATCGAGCCCAACGCCAGACCTCTCTCGCCAAGCTTTGAGTAAGACGACTTCACTATTCTCTTGAAGTCCTCCGGGTCCAGCTTGAAGAGGCAACCGGGCGTGACGGTCAACACTACGTCGACGTCACTCAATAGATCCATGTAGGGCACCGCCGCGTCATTAAAGGACTCCACCACAAGAACGTCGGCCCTTGACCTAAGGGTGTCGAAGGCGCAATCTAACAGCTCGATCATGCTATGCGAGGCTAGTATGTCGACAAAGAAACGCCTCGCAGTAATGGGATCTGGTTTAAACCTCTCAACTAGCTTCTCAACCCAAGGCCTGAGCCCAAGGACCACTCTCGAGGCGTTGTCCTCGATGACATAATACCTCGCGACTCCGTTGCGGCAGTCGCTGACCCTTGCCATGATCAGCTGTTCGAGCTGATTAGTGAGAGCATGCAGATAGTCTTCTACATTCTCGAAGCAATTGGGGTCTAGGGGGGCCAAAAGGAGGTCAACGGGGTTCACCAGCTCGACTTCGGGGCCCAAGCTCAGCAACTCCTTGTACTTTAGCACGTCCTCGCCGATCAGAGTACCACACCTCAAGCTGTAGAGTACCGTGTTAAACTGGTACCAAGCGGAATGACCGGCGAGGGGCTTGAAGGCCGAGACCTTGAATCCTCTCTCGATGAGTGCTTTAACCAAGGCTGTGGCGACGTAGGTCTTGCCAGAGTCGTAAGTGAGAAGGCCGTTTACGAGCACAATCGTGCAATTCATAACTTGACGTCACCACCAAAAGTTGAGTGAACAAAATCTTGCAAAAGAAGTACTTGCCGTTAGTGAGCAGACGTAAGGCGACATGTCGGCTCGCAGGTCTTTTAGCTTCGATCGGTCACTGAGCTATAGGGGCATAAAGTCCTCCGGTTTCGGAATCGTCTTCGGTAAGCCCTTCCTCTCGCGTATCTTCAGCACCAGATCTTGGAGCATTGATTCGGGAACGGGCTGCCAGCCCTTGAACTCCGTCGCCCAAAAGGCGCGCCCGGCCGTGGCGCTCCTGATTTCGTTCGCCAGATCGAAGGTCTCGGCGACTGGAATCTCGCCCTTCAAGACCATCAGCAACTCCTGCGTCTCCAAGCTCACGATCTTGCCGCGCCTAGTCATCAGGACTCTAGTCAAACCGGAGATGTAGTCGGCGGGGCACTTGGCCTCGATCTTTAAGATGGGCTCTAGGAGCGTGGGCTTAGCAGACAAGAAGGCCGCGAAGGTGGCGTCTCGAAGAGCTGGCATGAGCTGAGCTGGGCCGCGGTGGGCCGGGTCTTCGTGGATCAGAGCGTCGACTAGCTTTACTTTGACCCCACGACAGGGCTCGTGGCAGAGGGGGCCTTCAGCTAAGGCCCACCTGAAGCCCGAGACCAAGGTGTCTTTGACGTCCCTCAAGTACTGGACGCCTTTTGTGGCGTCGACGAATATGTTGAAGAAGTCGTCGATCGCCCATATACCTCTGGCCTCGTCGGCATCCCAGTCAGCCTCCTCCCTCAAGATCTTGGCGCGTTCGCGCCAGTCCTGGTCGTCGTAGACCCTGCCCGCCTCCAAGAGGCGGAGGGTCTCCTCGTTCAAGGGCTCGACGATTACGTAGACCCTGTTGTGCTTGTTGGGGGACTTGCCCTCAAAGGGACCTGCGCTCTTCCTTATGCTCTCTCGGTAAACGACTATGGGCGGGGAGGTGACGACGTCAATCCCCGTCCTCTGCTTGAGGTCCCAGAGGGCTATCTCCAAGTGGAGCTGACCCATGCCGGCTATCAAGTACTCGCCAGTCTCTTGATTTATCTTGACGTGGAGTGTCGGGTCCTCGATAGCCATCTTCCTGAGGGCCTCGACGAGCTTCGGAAGGTCGCTACTCCTCTTGGGCTCGATAGCAATGGTCACGACTGGTTCGCTTATGTAGCGGAGTCTCTCGAAGGGGATCATGCTACCCTTCAGCGCGGGGTCTACGACCGTCTCCCCGGCTCTAGCGTGCTCCAAGCCGAGCATTGCAGCGATGTTGCCGGCGGTGATGCTTTCGCAGACCTCGCGGTAGGGACCCATGTAGAGGCCGACTTGCGTGATCCTCTCGGCGGTCCTGGCCATCATCAAATAGACTTCACGGGCCTCCTCGACTGTTCCGCTGAAAACGCGTCCCGTGGCCACGAGGCCAGCGTGGGGGTCTGCCACCACCTTACTTACACATATGACTAAGGGGCCCTGGTCGTCGCAGTTAAGCATGGCCTTGCCGACGGGGGAGTCGAGATCGCCCTTCCAGATTTTAGGCAGCCTATACCTTTGAGCTTCCATGGGATTAGGGACGTGCTCGACGACCATGTCCAAGATGGCGGCGTAAAGGGGGAAGTCTTCAGCGAGCTTATCGTAGTAGCCCTTCTCGTAGGCGTCGACTATGTAACTAAACCTTACGCCTTTCTGCTGGGCAATGGGAATGGTCAAGCCCCACTTATGAAGGGCTGAGCCGAAGGCTACTTGGCCCTTGGCTGGGTCGACTTTCCATCTGTTCTTAAACCCGGGCTCGGCATATAGATCTATCAAGGCATTAAAGTCCCTGATGATGCTAACGAACCTCTGCTGGACCTCATTAGCGCTGAGCTTGAGCTCCTTGATCAAGCGATCGACCTTGTTGATGTATAGGAGGGGCCTAACGCGCTCCTCCATGGCCTGCCTAACGACGGTCTCCGTCTGAGTCATGACGCCCTCGACGGCGTCGACCACGACGATCGCTCCGTCCATAACGCGCAGACTACGAGTCACGTGACCGGTAAAATCAACGTGACCAGGGGTATCGACCAAGTT
>JAAOZJ010000019.1 GCA_011605835.1 Thermoproteota archaeon | reverse complement strand
CTCCGCCCGGTCTCAGACGCCACGATGACGTTGTTTATTCCCCCCTCTAAGATCCTTTGCGCGACGACGTCTAGAACAGCATCGGTATTAACCTCACCAGCATACTTGAAATACCTAGTCCTCTTATCAATAAAGATTGAAGACAAAGCTCGTACCCTCATCATTAAGTTTGGGCGAAAGCTTTTGAAACTTACGCGCGCGAAACGTCAAACAACATCGCTCTATCAAGTTGATTTACGAGACGCTCCACGAAAAACAAAAATTTAAAGTTGAACATTGTGAAGGGTTGGCTATGATAAGGATGACATATACGCGTCGAAGTACTTAAAGTGAAAGGTTAAAAATGATGTACACGCTCCCCATGCTTCATCGAGGAGCGAGTGCCTGCGAATCACGTCGAGGCTTCGCTCAAAGAGCGACTAGCGATTAAGCTTAACGCCTTCGCTATCTCTATCAGGTCAGAGCAGTTCTCTAAAGCTACCCAACCAAGGAGGGCCTCTCTTAACGCTCCTCTCGTTCAGGTTTTCTCCTTCTTAATGAGCTTTTGGGCTTCTAAAACTATTTTCTCAATGTCCGGTACCCTCACCCTCACGTCCTCGGAGTCGAACTTGGCCTCGTGGAAGCCCCAGACGTGCAACGCCCACGTAGCGTCCCACGAGGACCTGAAGTGACCTCCAACCTTCTCAGAGATCTTCACGACGGCCTTCTCCAACCTCCCAACGCTCCACCTGCCGCTCTTCTCGACGTCTTCGAGGACCTCCCTCAAGTTGAGGTACATCGCGAGCGCCTTGACGGCCTCCGCGCGCGGCCTTGTAGAGCTTCTCGCTGGCCTGAGGGGGATCCTCGTCGATGAGCCTCTTCCCCTCCTCCAAGTACTTCAATGCGAGCTCCAAGTGGGACTCGGCGGCGACGTGAGGGTCTAAGTTCAAGAACTTGACCAAGAGGTCTACTATGAGGGATCCCACGTCTACGTCGCTCTTCTCGAGTTCTTCGGCGATCCTCTTGGGTATCGCTACGCTCATACCCCTTCGACCTCCTCCCCGCCCTTTAAGACTGGGCTTTCGGTTGTAACTGAAAGGGCTGCGCCAAGTATTTAAAACCGAATTTCGGCTTACTAAATGCCTGAAATCGATGTACAAGTGATCATGTGGATGTCACTCGACCCCTCGTCCCGGTTTGCTCT
Source organism: Thermoproteota archaeon (assembly GCA_011605835.1). GTDB lineage: Archaea > Thermoproteota > Methanomethylicia > Nezhaarchaeales > WYZ-LMO8 > WYZ-LMO8. Next base: position 3,503 of record JAAOZJ010000019.1, on the reverse strand, counting down.
ACTCTTTCATCTTTTTATCTGGGATGGAGCGAACTGCTTACGAACTTCGTGGCTGACCTTCAGAAAGGGCTCCTAAACAGAAGCAGGCTTCAATGCATTTTCGGGTTTAACCAGACCCTCCTCTAAAGAGCCCCGTGCCTCTCCAACCTTTCGTAGCCTTTGCAAAATCTTCTCCGTTGCTCTCGGATGTGTGCTATCACGCTTAACATCTTGTCGAAGCCTTTTCTGGGCTTCGCCCGTCATCACGCATTGGTTTAAAGCTCGCTCCTCTACCATTTCCATAATTTAATTTAGTAATTTTTGGTTAGACGATGTCATCACACGAAGCCCATCGGTTCTGCGTTGAGGTCTAGCTTAAGAGGTTAAAGACGATCCTCTTGCAGTCTTACAGCTTTTATGAGCGAAGCAGAGGGCCTTGGGAATTACATGCACCACGAAGGCACGCAATGAGGAAGGGAGTGATAAGTAGTAAATAGTGCCGATGAGCACGAGGACTTCTTGTGCAGTGAAAAACTCTCCGAGGGGGAGGTCGTTGAGGATCGAGCTCGAGAGGGACGTGGAGGTCTGCGTCTGGGTCCCATGCCACATCACGTGCTTCTTCGAGATAAGGGAGCACGACAACCCGCTCGAGACTGGCTCGAGAGGGGCTGGCTTCAACCTCGACGTGGGGATAAGGACCATCGTCAGGCTGAGGAGGTCGAGGGAGGTCGAGGTCTCGGGGGGCAACGACGTCTCGAGGGACGTCGTGGAGCGCATGCTACGCGGCTTAGATGTCAGGGCCCGCGCCGAGCTGGAGCACGACGAGCCGGTGCCGATGGGGGTTGGGTACGGGGTCAGCGGTGCCACGGCCTTGGGGGCCGCGATGGCCACTTCCGTCGCCTTGGGCAACGTCATGACCCTGTCACAGGCGGGGGCCGTGGCCCACGTCGTCGAGGTGGAGCACATGACCGGCTTGGGCGACGTCATAGCTCAGATGCACGGCGGCGTTGAAGTGAGGGTCAGAGAGGGCGCTCCGGGCGTGGGAGCGGTCGATAAGCTCTTGCACGAGCCGGACCTTCGCCTGATAACCGCGGTCTTGAGGAAAATTCCGACGAGGGAAATGTTGACGGAGAAAAGGGAGGCGATAAACAAGTACGGGAGGCTGGCCTTGGCCAGTTTGCTGAAGAGGCCGAGTATAGAGGCATTGATGAGGGGGGCCAAGGCGTTCGCGGAGGGGGTGGGCTTCATGGACGAGGACGTCAAGAGGGTGGCCGAGGAAGTTATCGAGAGAGGGGCTTTGGGGGCCTCGGTGAAGAAGGGGGTCTTCTATGCCTTGGCAAGAGAGGGGCTCATCGAAGAGCTCTCGAGATTGGTCAAGGAAAGGCTTAGAGGGGCAAGGTTGGTTGTGTGCGGCATATACGACGGCGGCCCGAGGGTCGTCTACGTAAAGCGCCTTTAAGGTAATTTAAGCGCATAGCCCTACGATATATTCGAAGGTGCTGAGGTCTTCCTCCTCAAGTCCTCGGCGATGCGCCTAAGCTTGGGCCACCCTGTCCGCTCCACTATGGAGAGGTGGTGGTCTATGAGCTCTTTTAATCGGCGGACCTCGTTTTCTCGGCCCATGGCCGTGTAGTATCTGAGTCTCGTGTAGTGGATTAAGGCTTCGAGGAGGGATGCCTCGGCCCTGCATATGGGCTTCGGTCTCGCTCTAACGGCTTTCGCGTCGACTATGGAGCAGTGCATCTCGTAGTACTGGCCTTCGTTGATTACCTTCTCGAGCTCGAAGAAGATCCACGCACGAACCCCCTTCAATACGGGGACTCCGTTGAACCACTTAAACGATAGCTTGCCCGGTTTGAAGATGCAATCGAAGAAGAGCTCAACGTTGTCGACCACATTTAGGGCTCCGCGCTTGCTTGCCCTCAAGTTCCTGAGAGTCACGGTCTCGCCGTAGGACCGCATGATGAAAGAGTCGAAGCTTAAGAAGAGGGCACCCATGGGAGCGGCGTGCGGTCTACCATTGAGGTCTGAGGTCGAGGCTATCACCTCGTAGAGGCCGCCTACGTTTATGCCGACGCACTTAGCCTTGTCTAGGTAGTCCCTGGTGCGCGCCATATCTAGCACATCTAAGTGAGTGGAAAGAGATAATTAGCCTACTCGCTCACCTACTTCCGCGAGTCTTGGAAGTGATCCCAATGGACGATGTTCATCAGAGAATACCTTCGCTCTCGATTCCATTGCAATTCGTCGGGGTCAAAGGAGTGAAGATGCCCGTGGCTTTCGTGAAATTCGGAGGAAGACCTCATTTCACCCTGCCCGTCTTCGATGCTTACATAAACCTGCCCTCGACGATGAAGGGCATCCACGCATCTCGCCATTATGAGGTGATCGCCGAGGTCATCTCCCAGTTCGCGATGAAAAGCGGGAAGCTCGAGGACATATGCGAGAAGATCGCCGTCAAGCTCCTTGAAAGGCACGAGTATGCATCTAAGTCCTACGTTAAGGCTAGAGGGGAGGTAGTCTTCGAAAGCCACGTTGAGAGCTCCGATTTAGTGAGCTTCGAGCCCTGCACGATGATTGGAAGAGCGTGGGCTCGCAGAGCGAGGGACAGCATAGAGACAAGGAAAGCCATCGGGGTTTCTGTCAAGGGGATGACCGCATGTCCCTGCGCCTTAGAGTACGTTAGGGAGAAGGTGAAGAATTTTCTCGAAAGACCTTCGACCGACAAAGTGCCGCTCGCGACTCACGTGCAGAGAGTTACGGGCACCATAGTAATTGAGGTCCCTCACGGCTACGAGCTGGACGCAATGAGGCTAGTAGGGATAATTCAGAGGTCTATGAGCTCCCCCACCTACGGCTTGTTGAAGAGGAGCGACGAGGGGGAGATCATATGTAGAGCCGTGTCGAACCCCAAGTTCGCCGAAGACGTCATCCGCTCCATGATTCAAGGGGTCGTGGAGGAGTTTTGGGACTTCCCCAACTCGACGTTCTTCGAGTGCCACGTAAGGAGTGAGGAGAGCATTCACAAACATGACTTGGTGGCCAAGCAGAGAGGGACCATCGGCGAGTTCAGGGACTTGGCGTCGTAGAGGTGCCCCCATTGGACTGGAGTCTGTGGGAGCCGTGGTACATATGGATAGCGGGTGCCTTGGGGCTCAGCATGTCGGAGGATTACGAGGCCTCTCGCGTCCTAGACGTACTCATAAGGGGCAGGGCGACGGACGTCGGCGAACTGAGGAAGGTCGTGGAAGGGAAGTTGGCCCTGGTCGTAGGGGCGGGGCCGTCGATCGAGGACCATATCGACGAGGTACTCGACGCGACCGACGTGTTGGTAGCGGCCGATGGCGCCTCCAGCAGGCTCCTCGAGCTGGGGACAGTCCCAGACCTCGTAGTCACGGACCTCGACGGCAATTTGGATGACATATTCGAGGCTTGGCGGAGGGGCTCTTACGTAATCGTCCACGCTCACGGAGATAACGTATCAGCGTTAAAGGCACACGTGCAGAAATTTAGCAATAGATTGG
>JAAOZJ010000090.1 GCA_011605835.1 Thermoproteota archaeon | reverse complement strand
GCTTCATGGCACTTTTCGACCGCTCTAAACAGTTCCCACAAGTTCTTGGCCTCGACAACGGTCCCCGTGGGAGTCACCATGACTTTGAGGCCCGAGGCTTTAAGAGCCTTCACAGCTTCGGCTACAAACCCACTAATGCTGGTCGACTCGGTCCCAATAGGTATTGTGGATATTTGGGCTACGATCATCCTCTCCCCCAAAATTTTAATTCCTAATACTTGAGGGTGAATAAGGTTGTGGAGAATTTATGTGGCAGGGGACCATCAAGTACGTGAAGCTTGAAGAGTGCCTCAAAGCTATCGAGCTACATGTTAGACAGTCGTTGCCAGTAGAGGAAGTCGAAATCTCTAACGCTTATGGTCGCTTTCTGGCTGAAGATGTTATTTCAAACATTGACGTTCCTCCATGTGACATAGCTCATTTCGATGGATACGCCTTGAGAAGCAACGACGTTGCGCAGGCTTCGCCTACAAACCCCGTCAAACTGAAGATCAAAGCTCGACTTTATCCTTCGACGAAAGAGCTCATTAGTTTAGGGCCAAGAGAAGCCGCTTATGTAGCGACTGGGGCCCCCATGCCCTTAGGGGCAGACGGAGTTTTGCCGGTAGAGGCCTCGGTGGTCAAAGGCGAGTACCTTGAGGTGAGGTACGGGGTTAGGCCTGGAGAGCATGTAATCAAAGCCGGAAGCGACGTGAGGAGGGGCGAAGTTGTGTTGAGAAGGGGGCATAGGCTTAGGGGACAGGATGTAGCCCTGCTCGCACTAATGGGCTTCACGAAGGTCAAGGTCTTTTCGAGGCCTAGAGTGTGCATCGTACCCGTAGGTGACGAGCTAGCTGACGAAGGTAATGTGTTGAAGTTGGGAGAAGTGCCCTGTAGCCACGCTTTAATGATTGGGGGCTTTGTCTTGAGAGACGGCGGCATCCCTATGCGCCTTGCGAAAGTCCCCGACGACCCTTCATTGATCTCTGAGGCTATACTTAGAGCCACTAGCTTCTCGGATCTCGTGCTGACAATAGGCGGCGCGTCAAGGGGCGAGAAGGACCTAGTCCCTACAGCCATATCGAGGGTTGATGGGGCAAGGATCATCTTCCATGGGATGATGACGAGACCGGGGAGGCAGACAGGGGTCGCCGTGGTGAATGGAAAGCCCCTGGTCATGTTGCCAGGCTTGGTACAATCGACTATAGTCGGCTACCAATTGATAGCCAGAAACATCATGTTTAAGCTGATGGGCTTGGAGGTTGACGACTTAACCATCAAGGCCAGAATAGCCCATGACTTAGAGCTTCCCCAGCCCAAGGGATTTAAGAGGATCGTCTTCGTCCAGCTCGAGAGAGGTAACGACTGCTACAGGGCTTGGCCTCTGAGGGGAGAATCCGCAATCTTAAGCGTACCCGTTAGGGCTCACGGATACGTCCTTTTTGACGAGGGCTTAGACTACGTAGAGAAGGACAGCATGGTGGATGTCCACTTACTTAATTAATTTTACTCGTGGATTTGCATTAGATTTGGTGAAACCGAAATGGCCGAGGGGCAGGACGTTCTGTCCTTGCTACGAGACATGGGGTTCACGGAATATGAAGGAAGAGTCTACGTGGCCCTCATAAGCTTGGGCAGAGCTAGGGCTAAGGAGATAAGCGAGATAACGTCCATAGCGTACCCCAAAGTCTATGACGTCCTGGCAAGTTTAAAGCAGAAAGGCTTCATCGAAGAAGAGCTGGGAAGACCCAAAGTCTTCAGGCCCGTCGATCCCTCTAAGGCTATTAAGAACTACGTCGAGGAGAAGGTCTCTCTATTAAAGAGTAAGGCCGAGCAATTAATCGACGTCTTAGCAACAAAGTTTAGGGTGTCGAGTAGCGGCAAGAGCGAGGCCCTCGTCATACAGAGCAAGAGGGGTGTCCTGGATAAGTTAAGGGATTTAATACTCAAGGCGAGGAGGGAGATCTTAATCTCGGTGCCAAACTTTGACGTCCTGGGCATCAAAACGTTGTTCTTGGACTTAAATGCGGCAAAAAGGAGGGGCATTGACGTCAAAATACTGACCTCACCCCTAGCTCTGGGAGCTGATGTTGAGAGGGCCTTAGAGGTAGCAGACGTCAGGGTTAAAGAAGGACTCGAAGGCTACTACGTAATAACGGACGCCGGTTCTTTATTGATATCTGGCAAGATCGACGACCTCAAAGCCATATTTGTGGCTGACGACCTCAGCGTCAAGCCGATGCGTGAGCACTTCAACTACGTGTGGTTCGAGGCAAGCCCAGCGTCGCTCTACTTTAAACTGAGGCCCTCTCAGAGAGGCGTCATAGTTCTAGCCGGAGGCGCCAGCAAGCGCATGGGTAAAGACAAGACGCTCCTTCAAGTCAAGGGGGTCCCCATGATTAAGAGGGTCATAGACGCCGCATCAAAGGTCTCTAGCGAGGTCATTGTCGTGACTGGTAATAAGAGAATGTCGAAGCGGATAAGCAAGATCGCCGGAGGAGACGTCACGATAGTCGAGGATGAGGAGAGGGGTTGGGGGCCTTTAATGGGAATACTCACTGGTTGCAAGAGGGCTCGCGCGGAATACGTGGCCGTAGTCCCTTGCGATGCCCCATTTCTAAACCCGAAGATTCTAGTGGAGCTCTTCAAGAGGGCCGAGGGGCACGACGCCGCTATTCCTCGTTGGCCCAACGGTTATCTAGAACCCCTTCATTCCATTTATAGAAGACAAGCGGTAATAGATGTCGCCCAAGAACTGATGAGGAGGGGTTCTAGATCCATACTTCGCCTAATAGAGAGTCTGAGAGATGTGGTCTACGTTTCCATTGAAGAGCTTAAGCTCATAGACGAGAGGCTCTTGACATTCTTCAACGTGAACACGCCCAGGGATTTATTGATGGCCGAGGCTATGGAAAGCCCATAAAGGCTTCCACCGCCTCAATCAATTTCCCCCTGTCACGAGGTAAAACGAGGAACTCCAAGTTGCGATGCTCTTGTTGCGCCAAGTCCTTGCTAAAAGTGCAGAGTGCTATTATGGGTTGCTCCGTCCCTTTGAGCCTCTCCTCAAGGTCTGCAAGGTCTTTAAATGTTATTATCTTGCCCACGTCGGACCTTTTGGCGATAAGCCTGTGAAATCCCTCGATTACTATAAGGTCCACGTTCAAGGGGCCTATAAGCATCAACGTCTCTTCGATGCTTTTGGGTTCCTCATTTACTCTTACCATTACGCCGGCCTCTGACGGAGAGAAGTAAGCAACAAGCCTTGCTCCAGCACGTCTATGCCTCCACGTATCACTACCTTCGCGATCGATCGTGAAATCGACGTGGTGTATGTGCTTTATCGCTCCAATCGATAGACCACGCTCGGCAAAATGGCTTATAACAATTTCAGCAACACTAGTCTTGCCTGATTTCTTACTTCCGATTATGGCTATTTTTTTCGTAGCCCATCACCTACTTCGTGCTCGAGTCGGGCTAGTAGGAGAGGTTATGCCTCTTCTCGATCTGAGAAGCCCATTAAATGATCCATCGACCTCACGTGCGCTTAAGTTTGTTCTATTCAGTGCTGTTGAGGCAATCATATGGGGCGCGATTTCCATGTCCTTTCACCCTATTCGCTTAAGTCCTTATTTATCAAACGGCGCATCGAACGATTTGATACGACCCACGATCCCACGTGCTCACGGCTTAGTTAATCACCCTGACTTAATAGACAGCATCATCACTAATTTTTGAGGGCTTATAAGCATTTCTATGAGCTCCACCTTTAAGCGGAGGTTTTAGCCACGCTTTAGACTTTTGGGAAAACCTAAAAGTTAGAAAGATATTTAAGGCCCTAGGGCGCATCTCTCAAGTGCTCCATTGTTGGTGGGGCCTATTGGTTGTTGATAGATATGGTAGGCCCGTGACAGGTCTTAGGATCACAGTAACTCACAAATGCAACTATAAGTGCTTCTATTGTCACATGGAAGGAGAAGGAGAAGGAGGCGAAGAGCTTACTGCAGACGACATTGCAAGACTCGTGAAGGTTAGCAAGAGGTTGGGCATAAGCAAGGTGAAGCTAACAGGAGGAGAGCCCCTACTCCGCCGTGATATAGTCGACATAGTCAAGGCTATAAGCGATGTAGGCGTAGCAGACTTGGCCATGACTACTAATGGATCGCTTCTCAAAGGTTGTGTAGCAGAGCTCGTCAAAGCTGGCCTAAGAAGGGTAAACGTCAGTTTACCCTCTCTTAAGAAAGGGGTCTTTGAGAAGATAACCGGAGTTGATATGCTTGATGATGTCGTAGAGGGCCTCCTAAAGGCCAAGGACTTCGATTTGAGACCAATAAAGCTCAATACCGTGCTTCTGAGGGGGCTCAATGACGGCGAAGTTTGGAGTCTAATGGATTTTGCTGGAAAGCATGACTTCATACTTCAATTAATAGAACTAGAGCCCCTTGGCGGTACCAACGAACTTTACAATAAGTACCACGTATCTCTAGACGTGATTGAGAACTGGCTTGAGAGAAGAGCATTCAAGATCGAGGAAAGGAGGGACTTGCACAAGAGGAGGCAGTACGACTTGGGATACGTGAAGGTCGAGTTGGTGAAGGCCGTCAACAACCCCGAGTTTTGCATGCACTGCACCAGGCTAAGGGTTACAGCTGATGGCAAGCTGAAGCCCTGCCTCATGAGGAACGACAATTTGGTCGATGTATTAAGTGCTTTAAGGAGGGGGGCTGACGGGGAGCTTTCCCAGCTTTTCATAGAAGCCATTAAGGCTCGAGAGCCCTATTTCAAAGGAGTTTGTGGGGCGGAAAGGGCTAAAATATGTTGATGGTAATAGAATGGATGAAGAGGTGTGATGCGTACGCGTCAAAGTACGCATAAAATCGTCTTTGACCCTTTTCCATTTCAACCCTTCATATGAACATACTGTTTAGGTGAAGTCTATGTCCTGTAAGGCCGTGAGGGAAGACTGGAGGAGAGTCTTGAAGTTAACCTCAGTAGAGGTGGCCGTCGAAAAACTACTAAAGGCAATTCGCTTAGAACCGAGAGTCGAAGAGGTGGAGGTGGTCAATAGTCTTGGCAGAGTTCTTGCCGAAGACGTCGTAGCAAGCCAAGACATACCGCCATACAATTGTGCTTGTTTCGAGGGTTATGCCGTCAGGTCAAGGGATACCAAAGGAGCGACAAAGAGCAATCCAGTTAAGCTAAGGGTCTTGGGAAAAGTCCTCCCCGACACGAAGGAGCTTCCAGTAGTCCGAGAAGGGGAGGCCGTCCTCCTAGTCACTGGCGCGCCCATGCCCCCTGGCGCCGACGCCATCGTCAAGGTGGAGGAGGTGAAGCTGGAGGGCGATCACGTAATCGTGTTCAGGGAGGTAAGGGAGTTAGAGAACGTCGCGCTTAGGGGCGAGGACGTCAAAGCTGGAGAACTAATACTTAGGACTGGCCACATGATAAGACCCGTCGACGTCGGCTTGTTGATGGGGTTGGGCTATTCCAAGATCAAGGTCTATGCGAAGGCTAAGTTCGCAATCCTCTCCGTGGGGAAAGAGCTGTACTTAAAGAGCTTAGAGAAGAGATGGCCGCCGCCCAACAACTACGCCTACGTGATTAAGGGGCTCATCGAGGAGCTCGGCGGATCGGCCGATGTACTGGGCATACTTCCCGACGACGTCGAAATCGTTAAGGAGAACATCTTGAAGGTGATCGACGAGTACGACGTTGTGGTGACCATGGGCAGTTGTAGCATAGGAGTAAACGACGCAGTTCCCGATGCCGTAAGCGAGCTAGGTGCTTCGACGATCGTCCACGGGCTTGCTCTCAATCCTGGGAAGCCCGCAGGCTTCGCCGTGTTTAAAGGGAAACCGATAATAATGTTGCCCGGCCACATAGTCTCAGCTGTGGCGGCATTTTACGTCCTGTGCCTACCACTATTGGCACACATGACTAAGAGGCCTATCGATAAGGTCCTGCCCCACGTCTACGCCAAGCTAACGACGGACGAAGAGACCTTAGGGGCCCATAGGTTCCTGAGGGTCATGGTTGAAGAGGTAAACGGTGAGTTGATGGCGAGGCCTATGCATGGCGGCGCTAACGTCATCTCGACGCTACTCAAATCGAATTACTTCACGGTATTACCGCCAAATACTGTGGTCAAAAAAGGCGATAAGCTCAAATTCACGGCCTTAAGTCCATCGAGCATGATACCTTGCTGAGCGGTTACCGTACAATCAAAGCCGTCAGCACCTCGGCAAAGTGCTCTAAGTGCTTCGTGCTCTGCACTCTTGATGTCAAGCTGAGATTTAAGGGCGTCAGTGATACGTATCCCGATCTCACGGCCTCCACATCCGTGTCCTCAGAGTCCTCGGGATATAGCGTTAAGTCCCACCGCGCTATGGCGTATCCTCCCTCGCGTACTACGTGTATATCAGGGTAGCCCTTCTTCGATGGGCGCGTTATTCTTACTCCTCTTATTCCGTTCCGATAGTCAGGGACGTTTATCGAGATTACGTCGACATCTTCGGGCATGCCCTCCTCGATTATCATTCTCGCCAAGGTCCTTGCCATCCTCGCCGCCAGCCTCAGCCCAGGGTCGTTGAGCACCTGAAGCGCTACGTCATCGTCAAATTCCCTAGCTATGCAATAGGACACTGCTATGGAGGGTATGCCGTGTATCGCGGCCTCCATCGCAGCACCTAAGGTCCCTGAGTTTAAGATGTCGTCGATACCTAAGTTAGGCCCTAGATTTATGCCGGCCACGACTATGTCTGGCTTGTCGTCTAGTAGCTTGTGCAACGCCAAGAGGACTGCGTCAGCTGGCGTGCCGCTTATCGAGTAGGCCTCGCCGTGACGGGTCGTCAGCACCTCGACCCTGATGACCTCGCCCACCGTAAGCGCCTTTCCTATTCCGCTCCTCTCCCTGTTAGGGGCAACCACAAAGCACTTGAAGTCTTCGCTAAGTTCCCCTCTCAATGCCGCTATGCCTGCCGAGTGAACGCCGTCGTCATTCACCAAGAGGGCTACGGGCTTCTTCATTACTAAACATCCTCGGTAAACGGCTCATCAAGATACCTCGGCAATTTAACGATACCGACTTAGCCTCTTGGACTTCATTTTTGAGGCCCTATAAATAGGCTTCGTGATAATGGGTCTCAGGAGGTTCATGAGGAGGAAGGGGGTAGCCTCTTCGCTCGCCCTCCTAGCATCAGTGATCATATTGACTGTTCAAATATGCATTAACATGGCGTTCCTGGAGGTCATGAGCGAGGAGATGATGAGGAAGGCTAAGGAGGTCGTCGAGGGCAAGGACTACGGCCAGTTGATATTAATCGCAGTCAACGAGACGTCGCTTGCAGCGATTAATAGGAGGAATGAAGACTTCTTGGTAAGTAGCATATCGCTATGGTATCTCAATGGTAGCACGATGGGCTCTGAGGTCAAATGGCGAATTCCGAGGATGTCTATGAGCATATGTCAAGTGCCTCGAGGTCTAGAGAGGTGTGTGGCTGTGGTGCTGAGGACCGAGGAAGGACGCGAAGTGGTATTGCCTCTTTACAGAGCCGCTGTTGGGTAACATTACCTGTCAACATTTCAACATTTTTTTAAACAGCTCAAGTTCGTGGACTACAGGACGGTCGAGCTTGGAGGGGTCGTAACCCAGAGGAACGTGGTGGTCTCCTAGAACATAGCGTTGAGAGCGCGAGAGAAGTTGAGGTAGGAGCGGGTGAAGGGCGGAGGACGTGCGAGGGGCTTTCGGTTGCGTGGAGCCCTGATGGCCTTGCACGTGAGGGAGTGAAGAGCTGACCCGATGCGAAGAAACTCTCGGTGCGATTAAGTTGTTTATGAACGTTTAAAAACTGCAAGCTGATCAGAGTAATTGCCTCGGGGAAACCTTGATAATTTTAGAATAGCTCGACTACGATGCTATCGGAATCTTAAGTCTCCTTATGAGCTCTTTGTACCTGTTCCTAACAGTAACCTCGGTCACCTGAGCTGCCCTCGCTATCTCCTTCTGGGTCTTCCTCTCGCCTGTCAGAAGGGAAGCGATGTACACCGCGGCGGCCGCGAGACCTGCTGGGTCCTTGCCTGCGGTCAGGCCAGCCTTTCTGGCTTGCTGGACTATCTCTATGGCCTTCCTCTGTAGCACTCCGCTTAAGCCCAGAGAGCTAACTATCCTGGGCACGAAGTCCATAGGGTCGGCGATTGGTATAGCCAACCTAACGTGCCTTAGCAGTAGCCTGTAGCACCTAGCGACATCCTTCCTCCCAGCCTTCGTGCAGTCAGCTATCTCATCCAGAGTCCTAGGGGCTTTGAGGATTCTGCACGCAGCGTATATCGAGGCAGCCATGACCGACTCGATGGAGCGTCCCCTCACCAAGCCTACCTTGACGGCCGCTCTGTATATCTTCAAGGCCTCCTCCTTGACGTTCTGGGGGAGGTTTAGCTTAAAGGCTATGCGCTCGAGGTGATTGGTCGCCTGCTGGATGTTCCTGTCTTGAGAGGTCTGGATCCTGCTCCTTATCTGCCAGCGCCTCCACCTCGCGACCTCGAACACCTTCTGGGGCGTCAGCTTGTGGCCGGTCGCGTCCCTAGTAGGCCACTGTATTACGGTGGGGGAGATGCCCTCGACCGATGTCGTCGAGATGGGCGGGCCCACCCTATCTCTCTTCTCCCTTTCCTCGGGGGTGAAAGCCCTCCACTCGGGGCCTTGATCTATTAGCTTCTCGTCTATGACCAACCCGCAATTCATGCAAGTGAGCTCTCCACGATCATAACTCTTAACGATATTAGTGCTACCACATTCTGGACAGCGCTCAACGTTCTTCGCCTCCACATCAACCGCCTTCGCGCTCATTCTCCTCACCTCGAGGATGGTCCGATTTTAGGGCTAAACCACCCCAAACCAAGTCACGTGCCAGATTTACGACCCCTTATATACAAAAGGGCCTAGTAAAGCAGAGTAGGCCATATGGCGGCTATATAAATTTTTCCCCTAGTAGAGAGGGAGGAAGAACGCGATATAAACTTTTCTCAGAGCCGTTGCCAGATTAACATCACTTCCCATCACCTCTAAACAGCTTTAGACGCTTCGAACACGCGCCCGCCCACACAACACTCATTAGCCCGCCCAACTAGCCAAACCATAGCTGAGTGTTTCGGGTATCCCGCATATGAGGGACTTTCGGTTGCGTGGAGCCCTGATGGCCTTGCACGTGAGGGGGTGAAGGACCCGATCCAATGCGGGGAACTCCGAGGCAATCAAACCGTTCACAGATATTTAGAGCTGATTGCCTCGGGAAAAACCTACTAAAAGTGGGCTGTTTCGTGGTTGATGACTAGGAGATAGATTTATAAGCTTCGATTCTGTTTGTTATTGCTGGTGTTAGCTATTTCAGGGCATTCGGAGAGGTTGTTGAGGCCTAAGGAGGTCTGTAAGAGGCTCGGCATCAGCTACCCCACCCTATCCAGGTGGGTTAGGGAGGGCAGGATCAGGGCCATTAGGACCGCTGGCGGCGTGTTCAGGATCCCCGAGAGCGAGGT
>JAAOZJ010000111.1 GCA_011605835.1 Thermoproteota archaeon | reverse complement strand
GAGGAGGCGGTCGTTGAGAGGATAAACCATGCCATTAAGAGCGAGGTCGAGAGGTCCTGCGGTTTCAAAGTGTCCATATCGCTCACGCCTCGAGAGGCTCACGAGATCTTGTCGGGTGAACAAGTCGTAGCGACCGTGACCCTCAGCGAAGATGCCCGTCGGCCTCTCAAAGTGAGGGGTACTCCGAAAAACTTGGACGTAAGGCCGCAGTTCTCGATATGCCCCACGTGCCTCAAGGTGGTAGGCAAGAAGTTCGAGGCCACGATACAGCTGAGGGGCTTTGACGAAGGAGAGCTTGAGCGGATAAAGTCCCTAGTGAATAAGTTGATAGTCGAGAGGTCCGGAGGCTCTCACAACCTGCAAACGGGCGCTGTGTGGGAGGAGGTTGACGGAGGGGTCGACATAAAGCTCCCGTCGATAGATGCGGCGCGCAAGATAGCTAACTTAGTCAAGAAGAATTTCGATGTGCAAGTGAAGGAGTCGTTTAAGGACTCTGGATGGGATAGGAGCAAAGGCAAGCCACTCCGCAAGCTGACCATACTCCTTAGATCTCGAAATGCTTAATAGCTCACTCCCCAGCCTACTCACTTCGGATAAACTTGAAGCAGAAGGAGGAGAAGAGAGAGCTGAGGCTTCCAGCCGAAGGGGAGGTAGTAGGCCTGATAACGAAGCTCTTAGGGAACGAGAGAGCTGAGGTCAAGACCTCCGATGGGAAGGTGTTGCAGTGCAGGATTCCAGGTAAGTTGAGGAAGAGGCTTTGGTTTAAGGAGGGTGACTTCGTCTTGGTAGCCCCTTGGGACTTCCAGCCCGGCAGAGGGGACCTGCTCTGGAGGTACACGAAGGACGAGGTCGAAGAGCTCAAGCGACGTGGATTGCTCGGCGTCTTAGGGGAGGAGGCTTAGCAACCCAATATCTCCGCCAACACACTCGTGGCCTCGACCTCAATGCCCCTCTTCTTGAAGAAACCGACTATGTTCTTGACGTCCCTTTCAAGAAATAGGTCCGCGTTGGGATGGCTAGTCAGGACGGCTTGGCCAAAGTCGAAGAAGACGGGATTCTCCTTCCAAACCATAATGTTGTACTCGCTCAGGTCTGCGTGGACTATCTTAGCCTTGCGATACAGGGCCTTTATGTTGTCCACGACCCTCCAAAACATTTCCTCGTAATCGCTGACCTCGGCGTCCTTTAGAAGGGGCGCTGGGACGCCATTTTCGCCTATGAAGGTCATCACGATGATGTTCTTGTGGACAGCTATGGGCCTTGGAACGCTGACGCCGACTTCGTAAGCCCTCTCGAGGTTCTTGAACTCCTTTAGCGCCCAAGCGTAGACGATGTGCCTCGTATCTCTCCTTATCTTCTCGAACCTAGGGTCTCCATCTATGTACTGCAGGACGGTCTTCTTAAACTCCCTAGTCGACGTCAGGAATATCTTCACGGCCAAGTCCTCCCCCTGCGGGGACTTGGCCCAATAGACTCTGGACTCCTTCCCGGTGTCAACGACGCCGTAGAGGACGTCTATGACCTTCTTGTTTATGAGCTTGTACAGGGCTTGGAGCGTGAAGGCATCGAAGACCTCTTCGACGGTTTTCAGTAGCTCTTCGTCCTTCCGCCTCTTCTCCTCCTTTCCGAAGAACTTCTCCTCCCATCCTTCGGACAATCCTCGTCAAGGTAATCGAGGGGCCTTGCTTATATATAACCCTATTCGTTCAGATGTAGTAGCCAAAGCTGATAGACGGTGACGGCGTTGTCCAACATAGTTTACAGGGACTACGTGCAGGTGCCAGTCGAGAGGGTCGGCGTCCTCATAGGTAAGGGCGGTAGCGTTAAGAGCGAGATCGAAGAGACCTACGGCGTAGAGCTTGAGGTGGAGAGCTCTACCGGAAGGGTCTGCATAAAGCTCTTGGAGCACTCAAACCCTGCCAACCTCTTAACTGTCAAGAACATAATCCAAGCCATAGGTCACGGTATAAGCCCCGAGAAAGCCTTGAAGATATTCGGAGAGGAGGACGCGACCCTTCACGTGATAGACCTAAAGTACGTCCTCGGCGATTCGAGGAACAGCTTAGTAAGGGTCAAGGGGCGCTTGATAGGCGAGAAAGGCAAGGCGAGGAAGCTGATAGAGGAGCTGACGAACACTGCTATATCGATATCGGACCACACCGTGGCCATAGCCGGCAAGCTCGAGAACGTGGAGGTCGCCCGCAGGGCCATCGAGATGTTGATAGCCGGTCGCCCGCACAGCGTCGTCTGGAAGTACCTCTACTCGATGAGGAGGAGGCTTAAGAGAAAGGGCTTCATACTCTGGGAGCCAAGGATCGAGGGTCTAGAATCGACGGAAGGCGCTAGCGAAGGCGAGGAGGGTGAAGAGGGTGGCTAAGTGGATAGTCACGTGCGCGTGGCCTTACGTGAACTACATCCCCCACTTGGGCACCATGATAGGCTCAGCTCTATCGGCTGACGTCATAGCGCGATATTTGAGGATGAGGGGAGAGGACGTCATCTTTGTGAGTGGATCCGATGAGCATGGGACGCCTATAGAGGTGGAGGCGATAAGGAGGGGCGTTGAGCCCAAGGCATTGTGCGACGAGAACCACGCAAGGATAGCTGAGCTCTTCGAGAAGTGGGGTATATCGTTTGACAATTACTCGAGGACCGAGAGCCAATACCATAAGGAGTTCGTCAGGTTTTTCTACATGAAGGTCTACGAGAGGGGCTACGTGTACGAAGAAGAGGTGGAGCTCCCCTTCTGCCCTCGTTGTCAAATATTCTTGCCAGACAGGTTCGTAACTGGCGAGTGCTCTTACTGCGGCTTTGAGGACGCCAGAGGAGATCAGTGCGATAACTGCGGGAGGCTCCTCGAGCCTAACAGGCTTGTTAGGCCGAAGTGCGCGATATGCGGTTCATCCCCGCAGTTCAAGAAGACGAAGCACTGGTTCTTTGATCTGCCAAAGCTCGAGCAGAAGCTGAGGGAGTATATAGAAAGGGCGCCCTTCTTGACCGAGAACGCCAGGAACATGAGCATAAGCCTCCTCAATGAGGGGCTGAAGCCCAGATCCCTGACGAGGGACAACAAGTGGGGCATACCAGCGCCCTTCCCGGGCGCCGAGGGCAAGACCATCTACGTGTGGATGGAGGCGGTTCTGGGCTACATATCGGCGACCATAGAGTTCTTTGCCAAAAAGGGGATGCCCGAGAAATGGAAGGAGTACTGGTTCGACAAAGATACTAGGTTTTTGTGCTTCATAGGGAAGGACAACATCCCGTTTCACACTCTGATACTCCCAGCCCTCCTGATGGCATCGGGAGAGGGCTACGTCCTTCCGTGGGGCGTCTCGGCCACTGAGTACCTGTTGTTTGAGGGCCAGAAGTTCTCGAAGAGCAGGAGAATAGGAGTATGGATCGACGAGGCCTTGGAGATGTATCCGGTGGACTATTGGAGGTACGTCCTGCTGTGCTTGAGGCCTGAGGGAAGGGACGTAAGCTTCACTTGGGCCTTGTTCAAAGAGCTCGTGAACTCGCACTTAAATGACACCCTCGGCAACTTCATCTACAGGGTCCTCAGCTTCACGTCGAGGGCCTTCAACTCAAGAGTACCGGTTCCGAGAGAAAGTTGGACCAATGAAGAGCTCTGGAAAGCGACCCTAGAGAAATTCGAGCTCTGCACATCCAACTTAGACAATTTCAAGATAAGAGATGCATTACAAAGCATCATGGACTTGGCTAGGGAGGGTAATAGGTATTTAAACGAAAAAGCCCCTTGGGAGGCTGTTAAGCAGGGGCGAAAGGAAGAAGCATCGACGAGCATTTACGTGTGTATGAACGCCATTAAGTCCTTGGCGATAATGTTAGCACCTTTTATGCCCAATACTTCTGTGGAGATATGGAGAGGCCTGGGCTGTACGTCGAACGTCCACAGCGAGAAATGGGGAGAAGCCGTAAAGCCCATAGAACCAGGAAGAGAACTACCGCCCCCAAAGCCGTTATTTACAAAGATAAGGTAACCCTCAGGACAGACCCTCCGCGACGGCGCTCTTAACCTCCTTACTCTTCGTCGAGAACTTCGACCCCTTGTCCTCAGACATCGCCTCTAAACCTTTCGCGAAGACTTCAGAGACGCTGTTCCCTTGCTTTTCACACATAGCACTCGCACTGAGAGTAAGTCTAAATGCCAGGACTTTTAAGGTTGGGTCTTACAGCTGAAAACCCCGCCCCTTCAGGGGATGGTAGGGAAGGGATTTTCCCGAGGCAATCAGTTCTAAATATTTGCGAACAGCCCCGTAGGGCGGTCGGGGATGTAACCGTTGAGAGGTAGGTGGTGGGGAGCTCGAAATCACTGGAACATGAGAGATAATGAACCACCATCTGCTGAGAAACGGTAAAGGTGATCGTGGTGAAGGAGGGCGATTGAGCACGTGCTCAGGGTTGCTTAGAAATGTTGACGGATGATGTCAACCCGACAACGGTCCTGCTCCATCCAGCTCCTTGTCTAGCGCGTAGAGCTCCCTCCTATGTGCCTCGAGCATCTCGACTGGCTTGCCCTCGAACTCAGCCGCCGAGAGCAATTTGACCCCCTCGGCCTCGGCCTCCCTGATCACTGGCTCGATTTTTCGCTTGTAGTCTAGGTCTCTCAACAAGTGGTGCTCAAGGATCATCACCCTCACAGGCGTCTCGCGTATGATCCTGATCAAATTATTTATGGACCTTTCCAAGCTTTCGTACGAGTAGCGATATCCGAGCATATAGGTCATGGGGCCGTCTATTATGAGCGTGCTCGCCCTCTCCCGCAGTATGACCTCCAACTGACTCTCGAGCGATGGGCCCTCCACGTCTGACGTGTACAGCACCTTCTCCTCTCCGTCGCACACTGCGACCATGACGACGTAGCCCAGCCTAGAGTCGGTTCCATGCGGCACCGGCTCCGATACCCTTATGTTCGTGGAGCCCACCTTTATCTCCCTCCCGTCCGCATATTCGTAGGACCCACCGGCTTCGCTTATCTTCGACAAGAAGAAGGCCGCTCGTCTTCTCTGGCTGAAGTTTATGCTTTGAGTCGGGTGCTTGACGTAGACCGCCTTGTTGACCAATAAGTGGGCCGACTCTGGCTCGTGGTGGTCGTAGTGATAGTGGGTTATTATCACGTGGCTACAATCGGCGAGCCTCTCTTCTATGACGCTCCACGCCTCGTTGAGCCTCTTGATCTCTAAAGGGTGAGGCGGGAGGCCGTAGCGGTAGGGGGCCAAAGCGACTCCTGGGTCTATCATCAATCTGAGATCCTTGGTCTCGATGACTGTTGCCATCGACCTCACCCCCATGCTGTCGAAGGCTAGCAACTCTAATTCCACTTTGTCCACCTCTAGACCTCTCCACCCTCCTAAGGCGAGTCTCAACTGTAATATATGTGCTGGGCAACAGCATTAAATCTTTACAGCCGATTTATGCTGAGGCAAACGCCCCGGCTTCTAGTGCGGGAAACGCTTTAAACCCCATAGGCCAAAGAGGTGACGTCGAAGAAGTGGTCTTAATGGCCGGCTGGTGGGGTAGGGCTCTTCGAGTGGATCTGACAAAAGGGGAGGTCGAGGCCCTCAGGCAAGACGTCCTGAAGATGTTCTTAGGGGGTACGGGCCTAGGGGTTTATTGGCTGTACGGGCACCTAAGCCCTGGCCTAGAGCCCTTGTCAAAAGACAACGTGATAGTACTGGCGTCGGGCCCTCTAACCGGCAGTCGAGTTTATGGGACGTCGAGGGCCTCTCTGATCTCCAAGTCACCCCTGACGTTGACGATCTTCGACTCCACATGCGGAGGGCTTTTCCCCATGTACTTTAAGAGAAGTGGTTTCGATTTGGCGGTGATATACGGCGCCTCGCAGGAGCCCGTCTACATACACATACACGACGACGGGGCGGAGATGCTCCCCGCTCGAGACCTATGGGGGCTCAGAGTCACGGAGACTATCCAAGAGCTACGGAAGAGACACAGGTACAAGTGCTCTGCGATAGCGATAGGGCCCGCTGGAGAGAATCTCGTCAGGCTGGCCTCGGTCATGGGCG
>JAAOZJ010000140.1 GCA_011605835.1 Thermoproteota archaeon | reverse complement strand
GTCTAATAAGATGTAAAAGAGAGACTCCTCCTCGAACTCTAGGATCAGAACTTTACGAATATAAGGGGTTGTATAGCAAAGCTTATAGGAATATTCCTATGAGAATATTCCTATGAGAATTATGATTCTCAACATAGATAGAAGGGAAGAGGAGGAAGTGAAGAAGCTTAAGGGATGGATAATGGTCTATGGTAGACGTAAAACTGGGAAGACGTACATGTTGAGAAAGGTGTTCAGAGAAGCTCAATACTTCATGATAACAAGAGCAGGATACGTAATCCACGAAGAAGGGGGAAGGTATACATACGTGAATGTTAAGGAGGCCATAAGTAGAGTTGGAAGCTTACTGGATAATGGTGAAACTGTGATCATAGACGAATTCCAAAGGCTACCTGAGTTCCTATGGGAAGAATTAGCGTTACATCACCCAAAGGGGAAGCTAATAGTCAGCGGATCAAGCCTCGGAATGCTTAGCAAGGTCTTCGATAGAAGAAGTCCGCTTCTAGGACTGCTCTCACCACTAAAACTAGACATAATAAGCTACCAAGACACCATAATGGCATTAAAAAACTTAGTAAAAACGCCGAGGGATGCGATGATGTGGGGGTTGATATTTAGAGATCCATGGGTGATACCAATGCTCTCGATAGAAGCGGACATTATAACGGAAATATGCGGAAAAGCGTACTATCTAGCAACGTCAACACATGGACTCATAGGAGAGGTATTCGAAGAAGAGGAGAGGACACTAACGAGAGTTTACGATGCGATCTTAAGATTAGTGGGCGAAGGTATGTGGAAACCATCAGAAATAGCTGGAGTGCTCGCCTCAAACAACATGATAACAGGAGGACAAGCGACAGTAATAGGGATGCTTGAAAGGCTCGTGAACATGGGCTTACTGGAGAAGATACCTCTGTGGAAGACTAGAGGAGCAAGATTCTACTTCAAACATAGATCACCAATAGCATCGATAATCCAATACATAGACCAAAAGCTAAACATAACGGAAAACCCAAATACAAACGTAGGCAGGGAAATCGTGATGACTGCGATATCGAGAGAGATACAATTCAGCTTAGGGGAAATGCTGGCAGAATACATCGGTGGGAAAAGAGCATACGCCATACTACCAAATGGGGATATAGACATAGTAGTCCTGGATGAGAGGAGGAGAACGCCAATAATTGGGTATGAGGTGAAGATCGGTGAAATGGAAGTGAGCGAAGCAAGGAAGGCTATTGAAAGGATACATGAACAGGGGATACCTAGAGCGGGACTAATAAGTGTAAGCGCGAAGCCTCCAAAAGTCCCAGGATCATATGAAGAGATAGGGCCTGAGGAAATAATAGAAATTGCAAGTAAAATGCGATTTAAACGATCACTAGGAAAGAGCGCAAACTCTTTCTAAGTAATATCCACGCTTAATGAGCTCATACCTAACCTTGTGAAGGAAGCGCGCGGCTTCGGGTGCCTGGTCGAATATCGTGATAGAGTCCCTCACAGCCTCGACGAAGGGTCGCTATTTCTTCCATGCTCTCGACCTCAATATCGTCAGCGCATTGGCGACAACGCTTATGTCGCTCAGGATCATGGCGAGGGCGGCTAATTGAGGGGTTATGAAGAGGTGGAACGAAGTGAAGAGAGCCCCTGCGGCTATCGGTATGAGGACTACGTTGTACGCGAAGGCCCACGCTATGTTCTGCATCATCTTGCTTTTAACCGTCTTGCTGAAGTCTAGAAGGAACAGCAGCGCTCTGAGGTCGTTGCCCACCAGCACCACGTCGCCAGCCTCCCTCGATATCTCGGCTCCGCAGCCCATGGCCACCCCGACGTTGGCCACGCCGATTGCAGGAGCGTCATTAATTCCGTCGCCTACGAATATCGCCTTGTGGTCCCTCCTTTGGAGATCCTTCATTAGCTCCGCCTTGTCGTTAGGCTTCAACGCCCAGTACGCGAAGTCCAGCTCGAAGAGCTCCTTGTAGTAAGAGACGCTCGCCTCCACGTCCCCGCTCGCGAGCCCCACTCTGTAACCCCTCTTCTTTAACCCCTCAATTACTTCGAGGGCCTCCTTTCTCGGTACGTCGCCGACCTCTAAGACGGCCACGACCTCCGAGCCCAAGATGACCAATACGGGCGTGTTCCCCCTCGACCCTATGCTCCTAATTAAATTCATGACCTCGTCGCTCAGGGCCGCGCCAAGCCTCGACGCCAGCTCGGGGCTCCCGATCGCTATCTCGACGCCCTCGACTACGCCGTAGACCCCCTCTCCGGGTATGTGGACGTACTCCTCAGGCTCGCCCGGCTTCACGCCTTTCTTCGCGCACCCCTCGATTATGGCTCGCGCGAGCGGGTGCTCGCTTCGAGATTCCAAGGAGCACGCCAAGTAGAGCACCTTTTCGAGGTCGACGTCCTTCACCGCATGCACCGCGAGCAGGACTGGCTTGCCGACGGTCAACGTCCCCGTCTTGTCGAACACGACTACGTCCGAGCTCAGTACCCTCTCGAAGACGGCGCCAGCCCTGACGAGGATGCCCTCCCTCGAGGACCTCAACACGGCAAGCGAGATGACGAGCGGGGTCGCTATGCCCAAGGCGCAGGGGCAGGCGACCGTCAGGACGGCGGCTGTAAACATGACGGCCCACTGGAGGTCGCCGTACCCGATCCACCAGTACGCTAACGTCGCCAAGGCCGTGCCCAAAACGATCCAGGTGAAGTAGCCGACGACCTTGTCCGCCATCCTAGCAAGCCTCGGCTTCAAGTACTCCGCCTCCCTCACGGCCTCCATCAAGTTGGCGATGAACGTCTCGCTCCCAACCCTAGTGGCCCTCACCCTCAAGTAACCCGAGAGGAGGGCGCTACCGGCCAATACAGGGTCCCTGGTCTCGCCCCTCTTGACGCGAGGGACGGGCTCGCCCGTGAAGCTCGACTCGTCCACGTAGCCCTGTCCCTCTACGACGACGCCGTCGACTAATATGACCTCGCCAGCTCTGACCTCTACGACCTCACCGGGCTTGACCTCTGAGAGGGGCTTCTCGACCGTCGATTCGCCGACGACTACCCTGACGTGGCCTTTAAGCGATGTGGCGAGAGCTTCAAGCGCGCCGAGGGCTCTCTTGCGTAGCCTCTCCTCCAAGTACTTGCCGAGCCCTATGAAGCCTATGACGCCCGCTGAGGCCTCGAAGAACGTCGAGGCGTGAAGCCCTCCGTGCAACAGCAGAAACCCGGCGAGGGACGCCAAACCAGCTATGAACGTCGAGGTCACTGAGAGGGCTATGAGCGAGTCCATGACCGGAAGGGCCGCGCTTAGAGATCGCCACCCTCTAACCACTATGTCAATGTTGAGCGAGATGGCCAGCCCCGCCAAGAACGGCGTCAAGGCCTCTGCTCCACGGAGGAGCTGAGCCTCGCCAGCGAACATACTGGCCATGGATAGGGTCACGGCGATCAAGCCTATGATGAAGGAGCCAAGCCTCCTGTAGAGCAACAGCCTTTCAGAGGGCCTCCGCTCCTCCTTGAGGGCCCCCTCCAGCGGCTCAGCGCCCAGCTCCCTAAGCTCACTTATTACCTCCTCTCTCGAGACCTCTAGGGGGTTGTACGTAACGACGGCAATCTTCGTCGTGAGCGATATCTTGACGTCGAGGATCCCCCTCTTCTTCAACATCCTCGACTCTAGCGTGGGGACCCCCTCTGCGCCGAGGTCCTTTAAGTCGAAGTATAGCTTCTCTTTGTAGACGTCGTAGCCAGCCTCTCTGATGGCTGTGTATAGATCTCTGAGGGAGAGCTCATCCTCGTCGTACTCTACCTCGGCTACCCCCGTGTTTACATCTAGCTTGAAGGAGCGCACGTGGCTCTTTGACTTGACTTTCTTCTCTATCGCGTAGACGCAGGAGGGGCAGTCTACGCCGACTATCTTGACCTTGGTCCTGCGCCACGTCAATGACGTTGCACCGTTTCTGAGCCTCTTTCAAACTACGCTGGCTACTCGGGCATGCCCTGCGGCCCTCGCTCTAAGTAGAATTCGGGGCTCCTCTCAAAAGCCTCTAGGCAACGCTTGCTACAGAAGTAGTACACCTTGCCCTTGTAAACGGTCTTGTACCGCGCTCCTCGGAGATCTACCGACATGCCGCAGACGGGGTCTATCTTTTCGGACATTTCAGCACCTCTCCAACGCACATTCGGTTAAGCTTTTTGGCCTCCAAGATGTTAGAGAAGCCTCTTAGACGTGATCGCGATCTCACCCTTTCGAGGGCTCGCAAGTAGCAACTCGCCGTTGTCTAGAGGGTCTATCTCATACCCGTAGAGCCTCTCCATGTATAAGGCTATGGTCGACGAGGCCACGACCAAGGCCTTATCGCCAACGAGCACTCTGTAGAGCTTGTAGTAGTCGTACAAGTCGAGGCCCTTGCCGCACACGTAGTTCAGGGCCGCGCAGAGGACCTCCTTCTTCTTCTCGTCCAAGATCAGTGCGACGAAGTTGAGCGAAGTCTCTGCGACGCTCAGCTTAATCAGATTCGCGACAGCCCTTTCGAGGTGGTCGGCGCTCGGCCCCTCTAGGTTCCGAGCAAGCCAGTACGCGAGGAAGTACGAGTCCGCGTACGAGTCGACGAGCTCCTTCATCGACAGCCCCTCAGCGAGCCTCGCCTTGTCCACGGCCCCGTTGTGGGCCAGCCAGAGGCTTAGCCTTCCCGGGATCGAAACGTGGAACGGGTGTGAGCTCAGTACGTCTATCGGCTCGCTCGACGTCAGCCTGCTGTGCAGAATGAGGGAGAACCAGTCGCAGCGCTTGGGGATTGCCAAGACCTCTCTAGCATAGGGCAACGGGAGGGAGGTCTTGAAGTGCATGAAGCTCAGGTCGCCGAGAAGTCCTTGGACGTAGGCGAAGCCCCAGCCGTGGTTGTGGCTTCTCCTCCCCCTCCTATAGGAGTGCAATACGAAGTCGTTGAGAGAGGCCTCGACAAAGCTCTCAACGAGCTCCTCGAGGCCCTTATGGTCGCCCACAGTTGCGTAGAGAGCTACCCTGCACATCTCGCAGGCCCCCTAACACTTTTTCGTTGCTTTCTCAATTTATTTGCCCCGGAAATGCATACGATTGAGACTTGGTCTTGGGATCGAGGATCGTAGTCGAAGACCGAACCTCGTTACCATAATCGGTTTCCTCGTAATCGAAACAGCAACCCTCGACGAGTGTTGTCAATTAAAGGGTTGATGAAATGCCATCGCGAGGCCTAACTCCTACATCGGTTACGCGGCGTTTGATGGGCGCCAACTCGTTAGGAAGTCGTCTCAGCTTGTGATTTCTCCTTCCGCTCCTCGGCCACGATCCTCTGCGTTTCCATGACCATCCTCTCCACTTCTGCTGATCTCTCCTTCACGCTCTCAGGGTCGAGCTTCGCCTCGTGAAATCCCCATACGTGGAGCGCCCACGCCGCATCCCACGAGGACATAAACCACTTTCCGGTTCTTTGGGAAATTCTCCTAACCGCCCTATCGAGCTCGGTGACGGTCCACCTACCCCTCTTCTCGACAGCCTCAAGGACGTCGCTCAAGTTGAGGTGCACTGCGAGGGCCTTCACGACCTCCTCGGCGGCTTTATACAGCTTCTCGCTGGCTTGGACGGGGTCCTTGTCGACGAGCGACTTGCCCTCCTCGAGGTACTTCAGGGCAAGCTCGAGATGGGACCTCGCGACGACCTCGGGGTCCAAGTTTAAGGACTTCGCCAATAGGTCGACTATAAACGACTGTACGTCAAAGCCCCTTTTCTCCAGCTCCTCGAGAAGCCTCTTGGGGATCGTTACGGCTACACCTCAAACCAGCGCTATTCCTCTACGCTGTCGGCCTAATATACTTCTTCTAAAGAGCGTAGACGTGCCGATTTACACAGCGTCTTACTTGACCGTTTAGGTGAAGGGTAAAGCTTCGTAGACGACTATGGG
>JAAOZJ010000117.1 GCA_011605835.1 Thermoproteota archaeon | reverse complement strand
GGGAGGCCGCTTATCAAGTTCCTGATCATCATCTTGGCGACCCTCTTGACGGTCATCCTAGGGGTCGCGAGCTTCAGCTCCACGGGTCCCCTGACGTCGCTCACGTAGATGGACTCCAGCGGCCTGTCCCTCCACTCCTTGGAGATCATGACCCTTATCATGTCCCCTTTCGTGATGATGCTTATCGGCTTGAGGGACTCGCTCACTATGACGACCCTGCTTATGCCGTGCTTCAGCATCAAGTTCCTGACGTACGCTAAGTTGTCGGTCATCCTGGCGGTTATGACCGGCGAGCTCATGTACTCAGAGACTCGCAAATCGAGCACCACCACATCGTCGGTCTCGTCGTTGAGCTTAACTGCTTTGCTCTGTCGCTTATAGCTTTTCTAGCCCCTACCCTTGAGGTCTATCGTCGAGCCGTTCTCGGGGACTTCGATCCTCTTGGCATAGCTACTAATGGAGCTGATCAGCTTGTCGATGTTCTCCTTCTCGCCGTGCAATAGCACTAAGGTCTCGGGCTTGACTGTGGCTATGAACTTGCAGAGCTCCGAGTGCATGGCGTGCCTCGATATCTCCACGTGATAGACCTTGCAATTCACTTGGACCTTGACCCTCTCTCGAGTCACGAAGTCCAAGACCTCCACCTCCTTGGCGCCTGAGACGAGCTCGCTGGCAGGCGTCTGGGGGTCCACGTAGCCGCATATCACGACGGCGTTCTCAGGGTTCGGGGCCAGCTTTGCCAAGTACCACTGGCTCCACCCGCCTTTGAGCATGCCGGAGGGGGCTACGAACATGCAGGGATCCTTGCCCTCGACGAGTTCGCGCCTCCTCCTCAGGGTCTTGGGTTGGAACAATCTCTCCCAATCAAACGGGTCTTGGCCGTTGATTATGAGCGCCCTCTTTATGCTGTCGCTCATGTACATTATGAACTGGGAGTATATCTTGGTGGCCCTGAAGGCCATTCCGTCGAGGACCACGGGGGCGTCGGGCAACTTCGCCTCGTGCCTCCTGAGCGCCAGCAATATTTCTTGGGCCTTGCCGACCGACATCGCCGGGATGAGGACCTTGCCGCCGCCTTCGAGCGTCGACCTGACCGCATCCACAAGCTCTCTTTCTAAGGCCTCCCTCCCCTTCCTCTCCACGCCGCCGTAGGTCGACTCGCAGAAGAGCACGTCCACCCCCCTTAGCGGCGACGCGTCCCAGTACTGGAGGTGGTTCGACGAGGTGCCGAGGTCGCCAGTGTAGCCTATCCTCAGGCCATCGACCTCGAGCTCCACGAACGAGGAGCCGAGTATGTGCCCGGCGTCGTGTAGCACAAGCCTCGCGTCGCTGGAGAGCCTCACCTCCTCCTCGTAGGTCACGTACTTTATGTGCCTCGCGAGGACGCTGTTCATCTCCCTCGAGTCCCATAGCCTGAAGTCCTCAGGCCACTCCCTCTCCATTATGCTCAGCTGGTCCCTCCACATCATACCCACGAGAGCCGCCGTGGGTAACGTTGTTATGACCTTGCCTCTGAATCCAAGCTTCAAAAGCCTTGGCACCGCCCCGCCGTGATCCAAGTGAGCGTGGGTCAGGACCGCGTTGGCTATGGAGCTGACGTCGATGAGCTCCAGCCTTGGGATCGCGTCGAGGCCCGCGGCTGTCGGGTGCACGCCGCAGTCCAACATCAAAGATGCGCTCTCCCCCCTTATCACTACGCAGGCCCTTCCGACCTCTCTGCCCGATCCCAAGACCATTGCCTTGACGACCATGTCCACGCGGGGAAAAACTATGTCGACCAGCTTAAAAGCTTGCACCGATTTTTCTGACTTCCTCCCCGCCCTGGAGGAGAGGCTTTCAGTTGTAAAAATCGGTAGTTAAGCTGTTTATATAAGTTATACACGTATCGAACCGGATATAGATGGATATTTGAGAGTAGAGGGTATTTACGTAAGGCTTTTAAAGATCAACGCACCTATCTACTTGCTCGTTTTTGGCCTTCGAAAAGAGGGCCTAGTATGAGGGAAGAGGGCTGCGACCCTAAAGTTGTGCTAGAAGAGCTGGCGAGGATAGTCGAGGAAGACGTCAAGAGGTTCACCTTTAGGGCCGTCGGCTCCATGTGCTCCAAGCCCCTCCCGATAGCCAAGATCGCTTACCTGATAGGCATGGAGAGCAACGTCGGGGACGCCGGCGTTTGGGAGGGCGTGGCGAGGCTCGAGAAGGAGGCAATCCAAGACCTCGGGTCACTCCTCTCTAACCCGAGGGCCGTCGGAGCCATAGTCTCCGGCGGCACGGAGGCCAACATTCTCGCCCTCTGGGCCGCTAGGAACTACACGAAGAAGTCTGAGGTGATAGTACCAACATCGTGCCACATCTCCCTTTACAAGGCCGCGAACCTCTTGGGCCTCAAGGTAATTGAGGCTCCTCTGAAGAGCGACTACACGGTCGACGTCGACTTCGTCAGGCGCAACATTACGAACGAAACGGCTGCCATAGTGGGCGTAGCCGGAACGACGGCTCTGGGTGCAGTTGATCCCATAGAGGAGCTCAGCGAAGTGGCTCTGGAGAAAGGCATTTACCTCCACGTGGACGCGGCCTTCGGCGGCATGGTCTTGCCGTTCCTCAAGGAACTGGGGTACGAGGTCCCAGAGTTCGACTTCAAGCTCGATGGCGTATGCTCAATCACCGTCGACCCCCACAAGATGGGCCTAGCCCCGATACCAGCTGGGGGGATATTCTTCAGAAATGAGGAGCTCGTCGAGCCGATAACCTTCGAAACCCCTTACTTAGCCGGAGGAGGGGTCAGGAGCTTCACCATAACCGGCACGAGGCCGGGAGGGCCCATAGCGGCTGTGTGGACCCTCCTGAGGGTCTTAGGGAAGAGAGGTTACAGAGAGGTGGTGAAGAGGTGCATGAAGTTGACGGAGATGCTGGTAAGAAGGGTTGAGGAGGAAGAGGAGCTGGAGCTCTTGATGAGGCCAGTCATGAACATAGTCGGCGTCAGGGCCAAGCGACTCAGCGTCAAGGAGTTCTCGCTGAGGATGAGGAAGTTGGGGTGGCTGCTGTCGGAATTCCCGACCCACCTGAGGGTAATCCTGATGCCCCATCACACAGAGAGGCTTGTCGGAGAGCTTTTGAGAGACCTAAGGAGGGCCGCTTTGAGGAGCCACGTAGAGCTGAGGGCAACTTTAAAGTCCTAGGGCGATAGATTAAGCGCGTGGGCTCTGAGGACCCCGCGAAGAAGTACTTCCACCCCTCGATAACCGACAGGGAGAGGGCCATTTTTGAGGCAGGCATAGCCCTAGGGGCCCTGTACCATCAGTTCGTAGGCCTCCCCATAGCCAATAGAGAGGATGTGCTCAAAGCCGTCAAGGAGGCCATAGAGAAGACAATGTCGTTGCAACCGTTTAGGGAGAAGGTCGAGGTGCGCTTGGACGTGAGCTCCATCAAGGGAGGGGGCGGAGGCCCCTATGATTACTCCTCGCTCAAGGGCGATGCCATCGATGCGAGGGTCGTCGTGAGGTACGGCTCCGCGAGGGTCAGGGCGAGGGTACGATTCGTGGAGGAGCTGGGCTTCAACCTGATGTACGTGGAGGACGTGGAGGACCTTGAGTCTGAGCAAGATTAAATAACCTCCGGCCTTTCTGGGATTTCGAGCGGAACGATGCGCGCGATATTCAAGGGCCTCTGCCCCAACTGCGGTGGAGACATAACCGACGCTAGGTTGCTAGCGGGCTTGCCCTGCGACGAGTGCCTGCCCGACGGCGAGGACCTGAAGGGCCTCCTCGACCTGGCCAAGTTGTCGTTCCTCGACTTCGAGCTGAAGCTTGGGGAGCTCTTGGAGGCTAGGGGCAAGCTGGCGGGCCTCAAGGAGCAAGTCGCCTTAGCACGCAAGCTAAAGGACTTCGAGAAGTTCTTCAGCGACGTCACCGGGAAGAAGATGTGGAGTGCGCAGAGGACGTGGGCCAAGAGGGCCCTGTCGGGGCTCAGCTTCGCCGTCATAGCCCCAACGGGCGTCGGGAAGACCCTCTTCGCCGTGACGCTGACGCTTTACTATGCCAAGCAGGGGAAGAGGATCCTCTTCATCCTGCCGACCGTGGTGCTCGCGAACCAGGTCTACGAGTGGTTAATTGAGTACGCTGAAAGGGCTGGGCTCGGCCTGAGGGCCTTGCCGCTCTTCGGCGGACATGTCAAGGACAAGGAGGGGGCCTTCGACTCCATGAAGAGGGGAGAGGTGGATGTCGTCGTGACCACGCCCATGTCCTTAGCGAAGAACTTCGAGAAAATGATAGGAGCTAGGTTCGACTTAGTGGTCGTCGACGACGTCGATGCGCTACTTAGGAGGTCGAAGAACATAGACAGGGTCCTAAGCCTAATGGGCTTCTCACAAGAGGCCGTAGGCCTGGCCATGAAGTTGATCAGGGAGAGGGTCAGGCTTCTCGAGCTGCTGAGAGCTGGGCGCAAGGAGAAGTTTGAGGAGGTCAGGGCCAAGCTGGAGGAAGTGAACTCTGAGCTCAAGTCCATGGTCTCGAACAACGGCTTCGGCCAGCTCATAGTCTTGAGCGCAACCGGTCGAGCGAGGGGGCTGAGGGTCAAGCTATTCCGAGAGCTCTTAGGCTTCGAGGCTGGCACGATAATGGAGTACATGAGGAACATCCAAGACTGCTACTTAGAAGTCGAAGGGAATAGGTTCGAGGACTTGATGAAGACCATCCTTGACCTAGTGAAGAGGCTTGGGGGCGGGGGCTTGGTATACGTCTCTTACGACTTGGGGGCGAAGTACGCCCAAGTGCTAACCGACTTCCTGGTCTCGAATGGTGTCAGGGCCGCCTTCGCCAAGTCGGGCGTGAGGGGCATAAGGAAGCTCATAGAGAGGTACGCCAGAGGAGAGATCGACGTATTGGTGGGGGTCGCGAGCTACTATGGGGTGATAGTAAGGGGGCTCGACCTCCCCGAGAGGGTCAGGTACGCCATTTTCGTCACCGTCCCCAAGTTCAAGTTCACCTTGGACTCGGAGGAGAGCCACCCGATTAGGCTACTTCAGATAATGTCCGTCCTGCAGACGATAGTCGAGGGCGACGAGGCGTTCCACTTAGCTAAAATGGTAGCTGAGATGAGGCGGCACGCCCTCAGGCTCGGGTACGAAGAGGCGAGGCTCTTAGCTGATGCCCTTCGCAGAGGAGTCAAGCTCGAAGGTTACCTAGAGGAGGTGCGGAGGCTCTTCGACAACGCTAGGAGCTTGATGGTCGAGCTACTGAAGAGAGAGGAAGTCAAGA
Source organism: Thermoproteota archaeon (assembly GCA_011605835.1). Lineage (GTDB taxonomy): Archaea > Thermoproteota > Methanomethylicia > Nezhaarchaeales > WYZ-LMO8 > WYZ-LMO8. The sequence continues at coordinate 1,735 of JAAOZJ010000117.1, read as the reverse complement.
GGAAGTTCCTCAAGAGCCCAGCAATAGACGTGAGAGAGATAGAGGGCAAGCTCTACATGTTCATACCCGACGTCATGACATACATACAGGCCAGCGGCAGGACTTCTAGGATGTATACTGGAGGGCTGACGAAAGGGCTCAGCATAGTGGCATACCTGCCCGAGGACCGCAACGCCCTCAACAACCTGATCAGGCAAACGAAGATCTACATAGAGGACGTGCAGTGGAGGTCCCTCTCCGAGGTCGACCTAGACGAATTGGTCAAGGAGATAGACCGAGATAGGGTGAGGGTTAGGAGTTCCTTGATGGGCGAGGCCGAGGAGTTAAAGGAACCGGTCAAGAGCGCCTTGATGATCGTCGAGAGCCCTACCAAGGCTAGGACGATCGCCAACTTCTTCGGAAGACCGTCGAGGAGGGTCTTGGGACCCCTGAGGGTCTTCGAGGTCTTCGCCGGGAACTACCTCTTAAGCATAGTTGCGACGAGGGGGCATGTCTACGACCTCGTGACCGAGGACATAGGCAAGTACGGCGTGCTACTGCTCGATGAGCGCTACGTCCCGATATACAGCACGCTCAAAAGATGCAAGAAGTGCGGTCACCAGTTCACAGTCGACAGCGACCTATGCCCTAGGTGCGGGTCCAGCTACATAGTAAGAGCGGACGACGTGGTGAGGCTGATCAGGAGGGTGGCGAGCGAGGTTGACTTGGCGTTCGTGGCCACGGACCCCGACGTCGAGGGCGAGAAGATAGGCTGGGATGTCGCTTGCACGATAGCCCCCTACCTCGCTGAGGTGAAGCGAAGTGAGTTCCACGAAGTCACGAGGAGGGCTGTCTATGAGGCCCTCAACAACCCGCGAGAACTAAGCATACCAATGGTCGAGGCCCAAATAGTCAGGAGGGTGGAAGACAGGTGGATCGGGTTTAGCTTGAGCCAGTGGCTCTGGAGCTTATTTGAGAAGAAGTGGCTAGGGGCTGGCAGAGTCCAAACCCCCGTCCTGGGATGGATAATCGAGAGGAGCGACGAGTGGAAAAGGAACGTAACGAACTTCGTAGTGGTGGACGTCGAGGGAGGCCTTCGACTTTACTTCGACGTCCCCCTGCCCTATAGGGAGGTCAAGGAGTCACTGCCGAAGATTAAGGAGTCCAAGGTCGTCGTAGAGGACGTGGCGTTCGAAGAGGTTGAGCTTAGCCCCCCGCCTCCATTTACCACTGATGAGTTGCTCTACGTCGCCTCAGCTAAGGGCTTCAGCTCAGCCGAGACCATGAGGATAGCGCAGGAGCTCTTCGAAATGGGCTTCATAACTTACCACAGGACTGACAGCACAACGGTCTCGGACGTTGGAAAGATGATAGCAAGGGACTACCTCCAGGGAAGGTACGGAGACGGATTTAAGGACTGGTTTGTGCCGAGGGACTGGTTTAAGGAGGGCGCCCATGAGTGCATAAGGCCGACGAGGCCGGTCGACGCCCCGACGCTCCAGCGCATGGTGATGGACGGTTCGATAACGACCATCACGCCGCTGACGATGAGGCATTACAGGCTCTACGACCTGATATTCAGGAGGTTCGTGGCGAGCCAGATGAAGAGGGCCGTGGTCACGAGGGCGAAATACACCTTCAGTCTTGAGGTCAATGGGGTCAAGTACCTCGCCACTCAAGAGGGCATAGCCGAGGTCAGGGACCCTGGGTTCTTGGACGTCCTCGGCTACAAACTATTCAATAAGTACGATAAGGG
>JAAOZJ010000004.1 GCA_011605835.1 Thermoproteota archaeon | reverse complement strand
GTCTTGGCTACGTGCTTTAGGTGCTCGTATACGTCCTTGGGCTTGAGATCTTCTGCGCCCAGCGCTACGATGATGTCCTCTGCCGTGAGAGGTTGCGGGCTTTCCCTCAGAATCCTGATGATCTTCTCTCTCATCGTTTCTTCGATGCTCATAGACGTCTATCTCGAAAACTCCGTTAATTGACGAGGAAATCAAGAAAGCAAAGCGGTGTAAAGAGATAGAGGTCCATGCTCGGCCTCCATGAAGTTCTTCAGCGCTTATGCTCGATAGGTTTTGAGGAAGGGAGTGAGGAGGTTAAGGTTTTGTTTTTAGACTAGCATCAATCTCCTGCTCTGTACACTTTACAAAGCGTGCCCCTAGTGGGAACCGACCCGATAATCTTCTCTCTTGGTGGGCTATCTCTCATCACAACGTTGATGTTAGATTCGAAACACCCGTGCTCTGGGGCTGGCTTTTCGGGGAACCACCACCCATGCCTTGCGTGGACAACTAGGGGGTGTATGCCCTTCGTTAACTTGGCTTTGAGCTTAACCCTCTCACCCTTGACTTGAGGAGTTTCGACCCAGACCCAGACCCAATCCTCGATGCCCAACTTCGCAGCGGTCTCTGGATTTATCTCGATTTCTGGCTCAGGCACTAGCTTGCGTAGGCTGGGGATTTGCCGGCCTTCCGAGTTGAAGTAATTAATCTGTCTCGCGCCGGTGATCAATATTAGTGGGTATTCTTTGAGCAACTCTGGCGTACTAACGGGGCCCTCTGGGGGCTCAACATAAGTTGGCAAGGGATCGTACCCGAATTTCTCAAGTATCGTCGAGTAGAGCTCTACTTTCCCCGTCGGAGTGTCGAACCCCTCTTGCTCGTACTTCTTGTACTTATGAGGGACCCTGATGTAGCCTCTCCTCTTGAGCTCTTCAAAGCTAATCCCCAACCCCTTAACCCTCCAGTCGTTGAACTCTTCGACACTATTCCAAGGCACGAACCTCCTGTCGGCCCAGGGTATCCTCTTGATCAACTCTATCACTATCTTCATATCGTCCCAGCACTCGGGAGGAGGGTCTACAGCTTTTTGCCTCGCGGCTATGTAGTCCGTGTACATTAAGTCGCAACACTCGTCCCTCTCAGGCCACATCGTCGCTGGGAGCACGTAATCGGCTAACTCAGCCGTAGGGGTCATGAAAAACTCCACCACGACGAGAAGCTCTAGGTTCATCAGCGCATCCCAGACCTTCTTGCTGTTCTGCATGAGTAAGATGGGGTTTGCACCTGCGCAGAACAGCGCCTTCACTGGATATGGTTTGCCAGTCAATATGGCATCTATTAAGAGAGGACCGTGGGCAAACGTCGTATGCAGGGCCTCGGGCCCCGACACCAGCGGGTAGACGTCGCTCCCTATACGCTTCTTCTCCACTTCAGGCCGCGGCCTAAAAGCCCTCCCCTCTTTACCGCGTCCCATGAGCGCCGTGGTGGATATGTATCCCTCCATCCTCTCTGGGAGGAGATTGCCGCCCTTAACGTCTATGTTCCCGGTAAGCGCGATTAATATGGCCAGCGCGCGACCCGTTTGAATCGAGTTGATGTTTTGTTCTGTGCCCGCTCGGGCATGGAGAGTGGCGGGCTTCGTTGTCGCGTACATCCTCGCTGCCTCTCTGATTAGATTTGGAGGGACCCACGTTATGTCAGCGACTTTTTCCGGTGGAAACTTCTTGACGTGCTCCTTCAACTTATCGAAGCCGTAGCACCATCTTTCAACGAACTCCTTGTCGTAGAGCTCTTCCTCAATGATGGTATTTATCATCCCCAAGGCCAGAGCACAGTCCGTACCAGGCCTGACTTGTAGCCACAGATCCGCCATTGAGGCCAGGGTCGTCTGACGAGGATCGATAACGATGAGCTTCGCGTTCCTCTTGCGCTTAGCATCGATTATCTCCTTCCCCCTCGGAGGGTGGGAGACTATGGGATTTGCCCCCCAGACCATGATGCAATTCGCATTTTCGTAGTCTGGCCCCACCTCCATCATTATGTTCCTGCCTATAGTGCAGGCGCTTGCGAGTCCCAAGGGAGCAGCGCATATGTGCCAGTCCACGCTAGAGGCGTTAGGGCTACCGAGCGCGTAGACGAGTAAGTGAGTTGAGTAGAGAGTGGGCCTAGGCCCTGTGCCATGGATCGCGGCTATTGCCTCTGGGCCGTACTTTTCCTTGATCTCAGTAAGCTTCTCGGTAATTTCGGTTAAGGCTTGGTCCCACGTTATCTTCTTCCATTTCCCCTCCCCACGCCCTCCGACTCTCTTGAGCGGATACCTCAATCTATCGGGATGGTAGACGTACTCGTGGTAAAAGCGCCCTTTGATACATACGAGGCCCCTATTCATCGGAAAGTCCGGGTCGCCCTCTATTTTCTCGATTTTGCCGTTCTCGACGTAAACGAGGACTCCGCATTCGCAGTGACAACCTTGACAAATGGTCCTTATAACTTTCCTCATAGCACTCCCTTCGATCTCTGCTCGTCACGACCATGGACGGGGCCAAGAAAGGTGCACAACGTTGCTTTAAGTGAAATCGTACCCTCTTGCACTCGACGATCTCTCTTGTTAGATAGTGGTCGAAGTTGCTTGCACGCTGACGATTTCTCAGACATGAGTACTTTTGTGGACCTAACACTCCGTAGAAAGCATTCCCATTCATTCTTTTCCCACATTCTATGACGTCTGCAACTGCCATACCTGATCACGCGTAACGTAAAGGGAAGCTAACTTAAGTTTTGCGTTAATAACCAAAACATTTTACATAATCATAATCATAACTTTTTATCCTTTTGCTAATTCCATGTCAGTTTTGCCATAACTCCACTTTTATGGCCATAAGATCGACTACATGGCGTTGTAGTGACATGGACTGAAGAAGTCTGCCATGAAACGAGATGACTTGATGAATGACTTAGGCTGAATATCGTGAGGGTCCAAAAGCTTATGATGTGATGCTAATACAATGAAGTTTTTGTGCGCAACAGGTTGGTGACGCCCTTGTCAGAATGTATCGATAATGTTTTGCCCGCTGCCCTAGACTTCACGCCAGAGTACATCGTAACCCCCAGCTCCGTCGAGCATTGCAATGCCCGAGGTCCTTGTCACGCCTATACCTTGGCCTTGGGCTCCACGATCTTCAGCGTCTCCTCTAGATCGAGGGCTCTGTGAGTCCCAAGAAGTACTTCTTGGGGCACCTGGACAGGTTGAGCTCTTCCATGGTTATCTCGCCTAGACCGTGGATCTTGGAGCTTAAGTTTTGCCTCCAAGCGTCACTCACAATCGCGATTTTTAAGCCAACGACTGTTGGTGCGGGGGGTGGGATTTGAACCCACGCAGGCCTACGCCACAGGGTCCTAAGCCCTGCGCCTTTGACCTGACTCGGCCACCCCCGCTCGTCGGTGTTGTGTGTAGAGCGGTTG
>JAAOZJ010000079.1 GCA_011605835.1 Thermoproteota archaeon | reverse complement strand
GGGAGCGGAGATGATGCGTTGACGTCAAGTCGTATGAACTCATATGAGAGCTGAACCCCTTCCGGCGGCTACGAGGAAGTGCTTGGCGACCCTCTCCCTCCCTATCGCGGCGATGAAGTTCACGAGCCTCGGGCCCGACTTCCTCCCCACTAGGGCTAGGTAGGCGGCTTCGAAGAACTCTGAAGGGGCCAAGCCGAGGGACCTCGACAGCTCGAAGAACCTATTGTTGAGCTCGTTCGGGCCCCACTCCCTTTCGAGCAACAGCTCGGCGGCCTTCGCGAGGGCCTCTCTCTGCTTCTCGGAGATTTTATCCCTCACGGCCGATGGGTCGTCGAGGAGCTTGATCTTAACGCTCTCCGGGGCGTACTTCTCCACCCACGTAGACGCATGCCTCAGCCTCGTCAGCAACCTCTCCAAGTCCTCTGGACTCGGCTCCCTCCATAGGTGCCCGGTGAGCCTCAATACCTCGAGGAGCCTCTTCACGTCCATGTTCGGGTAGAGCTGGACTAGGACGACCGCGAAGTCGTAGGGTAGCTGTATCGGCATCACGGGGCTCGGCTCGCCTATCTGAGATAGCTCGTAGTTCCTCCTAGCCAAAGACGTCAACTTGGCGTCTTGTAGTTCCTCGAACCCGTAGTATATCCTCTCGGCCCTCTCGTACTCGGCCACTAGGTTCGGCAGGTCCTCGACCCTGAAGTCCTTGTGCCTCATGGGGTGCACCCTGAAGAGGAAGAACTTCAGGGTTTGAGGGGGGGCCACTTCGAACCACTGCGACGGCGTGAAGACGTTCCCCCTCGACTTCGACATTTTCCTACCGCCTATCATCACGTGCTCGTAGGTCAGCGGTATGGGGGGCTCCCTGCCGAAGACCTCCTTGACTATGAGCTTGCTGGTGTCGTAAGAGCCCCCAGCCGCCGCGTGCTCCTTGCCGAAAGGCTCTATGGTCACGTTGAGGGCGGCCCAGCGGGCGGCCCACTCGACCCTCCACTGGAGCTTCCCCCTGCCCTCCTTGATGTCGCGCTCTCCTCGGTGCCCGCACCCCTTGGCGTAGCCTACGTCGAGGTCGCACCTGTACAAGACCCTGTCCCCTTGAAAGCTGTAGGCGTACGTCGTCCCCACCCTGCCGCAGTTCTCGCACACGGGCATGTAGGGGAGCCAGTCGCTCGGCTTCAAGGTCCCGCTCACCCTCAGCAGTATGTCCCTTATCCGCTCGGCCCTCTCAATCGCTATCTTTATCCAAGGCAGGTAGGTGCCGTCGCGGTACATTGATGCTCCGGAGAGGTACTTGATCTCGAGCCCTAGCTTCTCGATGGCGTCCAGGAACTCCTTGGTGAAGTGCTCGGCCCAGCTTCGACAGCACCTGTACGGATCCGGTATGTCGACGTAGGGCATCCCCAAGTACTTACTGAACTCCCTAGGTATCGGCGGGGGCACGCTGTCTAGGGGGTCCATGTCGTCGGCTATCCAAAGGGCCTCGGCCCTGCCACCCCTCTTCCTTATCTCCGCCGCGATCGCGTGCGCGTAGAGGGGGTCGGCCACGTTCCCTACGTGGGCCGAGCCGGAGATCGACGTACCGCTGGCCACCACGTGCTCCTTGGTCTTCTCCAAGACCAAGTCGACGAACTCGTCGAGCCAGTGTTCTTTCACCGAGACTACCTCTCGGACCGCGACGGAAGTCCCAGTCCTCTAAAAAGCTTTGCTTTGGCTTAAAAGCTCTCCAGCTACTCGAGAGGACCTCGTCCCGATCGAGGGGCTTAAATGCGTGGCTCACTCCTCGTCATACCTTACGTTGACCTCAATCGTTATGCCCAAGGACTTGGCCACGTTGATTAGCCTCGTGAGTTCCTCCCTCAGCTTCGCTATCTCGCCCAATCCTTCCACGAGACCTAGCATGAAGTCCTTCTCGTCGCTCTCCTCGGCGAAGCAGTCCAAGGTCTTCTTCAAGACGTCGTGCACTCTTCGTAGCTTCGCGACGTCAACCCCCTTGGCTATCATCTTAGCGACGTAATAGCCGTCATCGTAGGTGAGCACGACCAAAACCGACCCTCCAAAACGCTGAAGTGAAGGGCCTTGATATAAGTCTTTGTAGAATCATCGAGGTAGATTTAAGTCTTGCGTTGAAAGACTACTCCTTTGGGCTTATGGGCTTATATTATGAAGTGCCCACTGCTTATTTTCTCCGGCAAGTACTTGTCCTCCAAGAAGCCCAAGCTCTTCGAGCTTAGGGCCTCTATCTCGGCCTTCTCCTTCCTTTCCAAGAAGAGGTCGAGCTCCCTCTGCCACGCCGGGGACTGGAACCACGGGTAGCCCTTGAGCTCCCTGGCCCTCTTTACGTCGGCCTCCTTGGCTTTGATTATGACGTTCTTGGGCAGTTTGTACTCGTAGATGTCGCTGACCGTTACCCCTATGAACCTGGCCTTGGGACACGCCAACCTGACGCTCTCGTGGGATAGTGTTATTGATCCTATACGGTAGACGCTGTATATGTAGAACCCATAAGGATCGGCATCCGTCAAGACGTAGACGGGCAGGCCCAGCTCTTCGTTCAACCTCTTCACGAGCCTCCTAGCGGGCCTATCTGGCTGGCCCCCTGCCGTCACGAGTATGCACTTGTTCTTCTCCCAATATCTCTCCATGTTCAGGGTGTTGAAGACCGCGTCCTTCTCGACCACAAGGACGTACTCAGCATTCACGTCAAGGAACTCCAGCCTGTCGACGTTGGACGGTGGGGTGTAGGCGCCTCCCTCACCTTGCCTCGAGCAGTCTATTACGTCCCGCCCGCTTCTGACCCTCATCAAGCCCACGACCTTGCATTTCACATCGGTCTGAAGCCCCATTTCTTCTCTGCTCGTCCCCAACATCACTTCTAGGTCTTCTATAATGCTGTCGGACTCCGACTGCTCGTTTACAGTGTCTATATCAGTCCCGGGTATGGTGTGTTTTGCGTCGTAGAAGACGTCCCTGATCGTCGGGTACTTGTTGTGCTTTATCGCTTCGTAAATTATTGCCGCCACTAGCACGGTCCTCATGAACGTTTTGGCTTCTTCTACGTCGTTGAGCCTTCTCTTCACCTTCTTGCTTCCAAGCCTTATCACTTGGAGCTCTTGGTCTATGTACACGTTGTCCCTCGTCCTAGCCAGCATCTCGAAAAGGGGCACCTTCCCCGCCCTGAGGGGCTTCAGGACCGACTTATCGAAGAGCTGGACTATCTTTTCTGCTATCCATTCCCTCCCTCCACTACCTTGACCCACCTGATTTGACACCTCTAGTCACCACTCTCCACATGAGCTCGACGAGCCTTTCCTTGTCCTCGTTAACGACCCTCACGAGGTCTTCGGCTATCTCGGTTATGTACGCCTTGAACAGGTTGAGCCTCTCCTGCTCCTTC
>JAAOZJ010000020.1 GCA_011605835.1 Thermoproteota archaeon | reverse complement strand
CGACAAGACGTAGACGTGTCTCGCTTGAGCTGCTTTGGTCGAAGAGCTTCCTTCGGGCTCTCTTGACCCCTGATCGGCCAAGCGCGACCGCCCAGCGGCTAACATCTGATAGACTCTTTATTTTAACTTTCGACTTGTGCGAGGTATCGTGACATCGTCTTAAGTCAATCCTCTGTGTTCAAGGCGAGGATTAGGGGTCTTCCGCGTCAAACTTCCTGTGGAGACCTTGTACTTGACTCGAAGGCCGTTGACAGGCCATAGCGATACGAACATGTTTGATGGGTCTCACGGATCAGTTTTCGGCCTAAGCCCTCGTATGTGACCTCTGCGCCAACGCCTTTTCGCCGACGCATTGCCCAACGAAATCCTCATTTCAGGGGTCGATCAAAGCCTTACCACTGACAAGATCACTCTCCACGGCTTTGCCGAATAACCGTATAAGATTGCCACACGGAACGTTCTTGAATTGTGAGAAAGTAAGCCTTCTCTCAGACGCGTTTTAACCCTTCATTGCTATGGCATGGTGAAGAGGTGCTTGGAAGCCAGGAAGACGCTTCGAGAACAAAGGTGGTGTGTTAAAATGCGTTGAAGTAATGCAATGGGAGAAGAAGCGTGATTATATGTGGTCTCAGCGAAGCCTTGACCTCAAGGCAAAGAGTTGAATTTGAGTGGATAGCGGAATCGTAGATTGCAGGACCCCTCATGTTCCTAAGGTGGGAGGGTGCCATCAATGATGATAGGAAAGACGAGGAAGACGACCTACATCTGCGCATTTCTAAGGGAGCTGCACGTAAGCCGTCGCACCATAGAATGAGCTACGGCCAGCTAGCGTCTCCTGAGTCTTTCCGTCAGCTTCGGTAGGACTACGAAGAGGTCCCCCACGATGCCGTAGTCGGCCACTCTAAATATCGGGGCCTCGGGGTCCTTGTTTATGGCTATGATTATCTTGGAGTCCTTCATTCCGACTATGTGCTGTATGGCCCCGGAGATCCCGACAGCTATGTATACGTCTGGCTTGACAGTCTGACCGGTTAGGCCGACTTGGTGGTCGTAGGATATCCACCCAGCGTCCACGGCCGCGCGCGACGCCCCCACCTCACCTCCTAATGCCTCGGCCAGTTGCCTTATCAGCTTGAAGCCCTCGGGCCCAGCACCCCTGCCGCCCGAGACTATGATTCGAGCCGACTTGAGGTCTACCTTCCTCTTCTCCTTTTTAACTTCCAAGACCTCTACACACTCGGCATCCTTTCCCGAGAGGTCCACCGACCACTCCCTGACCCTGCCGGACCTCTTGCCGTCCCTAGGCGGTATCGGGTAGACCCCCGGCCTTACAGTAGCTATCTGGGGTCTGTGCCTGGGCGTAACTATCATTGCCATGACTGTCCCTCCAAAGGTAGGCCTTATTTGATAGAGCAATTTTTCGTACTTCCTACCAGTGGCGGGGTCTACGTAATCGCCTATCTCGACTGCTGTGCAATCAGCCGTTATCCCCGTGCCCAGCCTCACCGCCACCCTGGGCGCTAGCTCCCTCCCCGTGGTCGAGGCTGGAAACAATAATATGTCGGGGGCCTCGGCTTTGACTACCTCCGCAACAGCTCTCGCATGGAGGAGTATGTTGTAGCTCGAGAGAGCTACGTCGTCGACCACGTGGACCTCGTCGGCCCCTCGCTGTATGAGCTCGTCAGTGAGCCCGCGGACCCCGTAGCCCACCAGCAAGGCCCCTACCGAGAAGCCGTGCTGGCCTGCTAGCTCCCTAGCTCTTCCCACGAGCTCTAGAGAGCAGTCCGCCACGCTCCCGTCCGCCACCTCCGCGTACACGAATATCTTGCTCAAGGGCATCACCTCAAGGTTATGCCGTCCTTCTTTAGTTCCTCAAGGAACAGGTCCACGAGTTTGTCGGGGTCTGCCTCAGCTATTATCTTGCCCTTCCTCTTGATCTCGGCGGCCCACATCCTGATAACCCTCGTGGGGGAGTTCAGCACCCCGACCTTAGAGGGGTCTATGCCAGCGTCGTCGACGCTCCACACCGTTACTTTCTTCCTCCTAGCTAGGAGCACGTCTCGCAGAGTAGGTATGCGGGGCACGTAGCTCGTGCCAGCTATGGTCAGCACGGCTGGCAACTTGACCTTGAGGACCACGAAGCCCCCCTCTATTAGCTTCTTGACCTTGACGTACCCCTCGCCGACCTCTAGCACCTTGTCAACGTACGAGACGCTGGGGAGCTCCAGCCAGCCAGCCACCTGAGGGCCTATGTGGGCCGTGTTGCTATCAGAGGACTCCATCCCACATAGTATTAAATCCACCCTGCCCAGCCTGCTCCACAGCTTTCGCAAGGCCATGCTGAGGGCGTAAGATGTGGCTAGGGTATCGGAGCCCGCGAGCCTTTTATCGCTTAACAGCAGGAACTCGTCAACCCCCATAGCTAGGGCCTCTCGGAGAGCGTCGACGGCGTGTTGAGGGGCCATGGACACCCCGACTATAGTTCCGCCCAAGGCCTCTCTAAGTTGTAGCGCGGCCTCGACGGCGTACTTGTCGTAAGGGTTCATGACCAACTTCATGGCCAGCCTGTCGAGAGTCCCGTCGGGCTTGAACTTCGGCGGCTCTTTGGGGTCCGGGACGGGCTTCACCAGGACCACTATGTTAAGCCCCATAGTCGAGTCCCCCGTAAGGTCTTGGATAAAAAGATGAGGGGAATCGGCGGAGCTATTTGATGTACTCCTTGCCCAGGTACTCCCTGGCCACTATGAGCCTCATTATGTCGGTGGAGCCCTCAGCCAAGTCGTAGCTCTTAACGGCCTTCCAGGCGAGCGCCACCGGATTCTCCTCGGTGTAGCCGAAAGCGCCCATCCACCTCAAAGCATCGTCGAGGGCCGCCTTAGCGGCCCTAACGGCGAACAGCTTGGCCGACGCAGCTATCCTAGTCACCTCGAACCTGCTCATCTTGCCCTCTTGTTCCATCTTAAGAGCCCAGAGGGCCTTGTAGGCTAGCGCGTGGGCTGCTTCGAGGCTGGACCAGTGGTCAGCTAGCTGGAACTGGACCCCTTGGAACCTAGCTATTGGTTGCCCGAAGGCCCTCCTCTGCTTTATGTAGTCAGCGGCTATCTCGAGAGCCCTCTTACCCGCTACGGCGCAGGTCAGGGCTATGTATGCCCGCGCGTGATCGAAGCCCTCCATGGTTACGTAAAAGCCCCTTCCCTCCTCTCCGATCCTGTACGTCTCCGGAATCCTGACGTCTTTCATAACAAAGCTACCCAAAGACCACCCCTTCCTGCCAAGCTCCTTCTCCAGCCTTATGGAGACCCTTGGGTCGGTTAGCGGTACGAAGAAGAGGGTCATCCCTCTATGGACCTTGCTCCTATCCGTGTAGGCTAAGGTGACGTGACCTCCGCCCTCCTTAAACCACGTGCCCTTCTCACTTGCCTCTCTAACGCCAGAGATGTAGGCCTTCTCGCCGTTTATGACGTACTCTCTTCCCTCCCTCCTAGCCGTGGTCGTTATGCTCACTAAGTCGGAGCCAGCTCCGGGTTCCGTTGTAGCTATCCCCACCCACAGGTCGCCGCGGGCAGCCTTCCTTATCACTTCCTCCCTGAACTCCTCGCTCCCGTACTTGTAGGCCACGTAACCCCAAGATGTGTGGACGAGCCAGGTCACGGCTAGGGAGCACTCGACGTCTCCTCGAACTATCTCCTCGAGGACAAGCCCGGCCGTTATCGGGTCGAGCCCCAGCCCATCGTACTTATCCGGGAAGACGACGCCGAAGAGGCCCAGCCTAGCCATTTCCTTAACTATTTCAGGCGGGATCATTCGCTTCTCTTCGAACTCAGCGACTCTGGGGACGAGGTATTTCTCCGAGAACTCTCGAACAGTTGCCTTAAGCTCCTCTTGCTCCTTTGTAATCTCGAAATCCAAAGGCAAACAATTTCACCCCTTGCCACATTGTTGGTTGATTTGTTTAAAAAAATTTTCCTGGGGCTTATGCAGGTCTAAAGGAAACCTTGCTCGAAGGCTCTTCCGCTTCATAGCAGGATCGCACCACTCACCTCCAGGCTTCAAGCGCTTAAGAGCCGTGCTCTTAGAACTGTCATCAGCGGGGCTCTTGCAGAGGCTCAAGCGTGTGAGTTGGGCGCCTTCTCGACTATCGTGACGTATCATAAGGTCTAAGGCAAGAGTTAAAGGGCCCCTTCCCCCTAAAACGTCTCCGGAGGTCCTGAGCTTTGAAAGCGATCAGCGGCCTTCTCTTCGGCACGGCTGGCATACCTCTAAGCACGCCGAAGCCGGCTTCGAGCGTCAACGGCGTGTTGAGGGTAAGGGAGCTGGGGCTCGACGCCATGGAGCTGGAGTTCGTCAGGGGGGTCAAGATGGGCGACGACTTGGCTTACAAGGTCAGGAGCGTGAGCGAGGCGGCCAAGGTCGTCCTGACGGCGCACGCGCCCTACTACATAAACCTCAACTCACCCGAGAAGG
>JAAOZJ010000106.1 GCA_011605835.1 Thermoproteota archaeon | reverse complement strand
GGCGGAGGCATACCGGATGTCATGGGTGCAGACATCGTTTACTCTAAAAAGGCGCGCGTCAGTAGCTCGGAATTGAAATACGTGTATTACATCCCCGGAAGTAGCATTAAGGGAGTTCTGCGCACAGCCGCAAGCAAAATCGCCCCTGCCTACGGCTTTTCCGCCTGTGGCAAAATAAGGCCAGAGCACATAGAGTCCTCACATAAGGGAGGGCCGTGTGACGTCTGCAAGCTATTCGGCTATCCAGGCAAGGACTTCTCGGCTGCTTCGTCACTTTTCGTTAGCGATTTCGACCTCATTGATGAGGCGAAGTCAATGATCGTAACTCGGGTCGCCCTAGACGATAAGACCCTTACAGCGATGGAGGGAGCTCTTTATAGCGTAGAACATCTCTTACCTGGTGCGGAATTCGAAGGAGAGCTGAGGATCGCCGAGCATTCGAAGAACCTATTACCATTACTTCTCCTAGCAATCGCAGAGCTCAGAACTGGAAGACTCGGAAGGAGCTCGATCTGTGACGCAAAGATCATAGATGATGTAGTCCTCGACACCAGCGTAGAGCCGAGGTGGCTCTCTCTCCTCCAAGAGTTAAGGAATTGGCTGTGGGAGGGGATAATGAAGTGAGGCTAATGGAGGCAAAGTTAGTGCTTAAGAGTCCAGCAATCATTACGCGGAGGAGGACAGAAAGGGGCTTCGTCGAACCGCTTGACCACGTGCCGGGGTCGATGTTGAGGGGTGCGATCCTAACTTCTCTCTTTCGAAGTGGTAGGCTAAGTCGAGAGGATCTGAAGAGAGAGGCTGAAAAGCCAAGCTTGTTGGCCTCGCCAGCTTACCCTATCGTGAGGGGTGCCAAGAGTTTGCCCGCAACGCCGTTCATGTTCTATTGCAGGAAGTGCAACTCGATCATCGACGTGACTCGTGAGTCCTCTGAGGCGTTGTCGCACAACAAGGAGCTGAAGCTTTCATTAACGTGTGAGAAGTGCGGAGAGCCTCTAAAATCGCTCTATGGATATATCGTCGCAAAAAGTGGGAATAGAGTAGAGAGGATCAGAGTAAGGACTTTCCGCTCCACCTCCGTCGCTATAGACAAAGGAAGAGGCTCAGCTATGACTGGAATGCTCTTCGACTACGAGGCGATAGCTGAGGGTACCGAGTTCTGGGCTTGGGTCCTCGCGCCTGAATGGCTTCAAGCTGATAAAATGGAAGTAGCCGTGGGGAGGGGTTCGTCAAGGGGCTTTGGATGGGCCGAGCTTGAGCTCAGAGAAGCACAACATACATCACAATGGCTTAAAGCGGGCCAAGGGGGCTTCGTGGCCATCTCACCGCTCTCGCCACTTAAGCGAATTGAGTGGGAAGGCTCAACTCTGACGATGACGAAGGTCTTCGGGAGAACCTTTAGATTACAGGCAGGCTGGGACTTCGTGCGTGGCTTCAGGCCCATAGTTGAGTTGGTCAAGAGCGGCTCCATGGTCTTGGCAAGAGCTTCGGGGGATGCGATAGCAACTCTATTACACGTGGGATTACCCGTGAAATCTGGCGATTCGTGGTTAACGGGCATTAACGTCCTCTTATCAATCGACGAGTACTACAAGCTACTAGGTGGTTGACGTGTCGATTGGCAAACCAGCCTCCAAGGCTAAGTTCGTTGGCCTCCTGACCTTCAAATCAGAAGGGCCAGTACACATAGGGAAGGAGAGAGAAGGAAACGTGCTCTATACGCTTAGGCTATCTGACGGACACCTCCTGATCCCTTCATCGACTTGGAAGGGATCATTCCGCGCGCTGGCTGAAAAACTTGCGCCTACCTTGCCCATGAGCGACCTCGAGAGGTTAGCTGTAGAGAGGTTAATGCCAGCTCAGAGGCCAGAAGAAGCTAAGAGAAACGTCAAGGACCTCCTCAAGGAGTTCTTAGAGGCTCTTAAAGGGCGGCCTTCAAATCGCTTCAATCCCAAAGACGTTAGAGAGAAGCTTACCAGCTTGGGCTATGAGGTTGAGCAGGAGCTCGTCGAGGACAAAGAGTGGGCCCTCGTGCAATACCTTTGCCTCTATTGTCCCATCGGAAAGCTTTTCGGCAATTGGGCCAGAGCCGGAAGCCTTCGCTTCTTCGACACAATACTCACGTCGGATACTCAGCGCAGACCCGGTGTCGGCATAAACAGGAGGACTGGCACTGTACAAGAAAATGTGCTCTATTACGTCGAGACCAGCAGAGCAAGGCTCAAGGTACCCCTAGTCATTGTGGGGGAGGTAGATGAGAGAGGTAGCACGTCAGCGAAGTTGCTTGCCTCAACGCTCGAGGCAATAGAAGTCGTAGGCCTAAGCGTAGGTGGGCGTAAGAGCGTCGGCCTCGGCCTCTTGACCCTTGAAGAGGCTCGTTTCCATGCCTTTGAGCTTGGCGTTGGTCAAGACGTGAGCGGCATCTTTCTTGCTAACCCACTAAAGGCCCCATCAATGAGTTTGAGGGACTTCACGGCATGGCTCCGCACGCATTAAAAACAACATACGACGTTATTGAAAAACGTTTTTATTAAACTGTATAATAAACTGCATAATTCTTCCAAATCAATTATTATTAACTAACTTTTTACTACAAATTTTTCGACGTGCCTCTTCTCGAGATTCCGTTCCTCTTCATTAACCTCTGGCTGTCTTGATTTTTCCCTCTCTTCCTCGAGACCATTCCTAACAAAGGTCGCGTTGCGCGGAGCTCATAAAACCTCGTGCTGAAATTCATCACGCATAAGCGCCTAGGGGTCGCATAAAAGGCTAAAGGGGGTCCAGTTACTTAAAGCGTGAGAGGGGATGAAGGCTCTGACCTTCATGGGCAGGGCCAGGTACGAGTGCATCACCTACGTCTGACGGGATCAGAAAGGAGAGCGGAAATGTACCACACACCTCTTCCCAGTGGCCATCGCCCACATATTCGAGCCGGAGAAGGTAGTCGTATTCGTAACGCCGGGCGTGGAGCAGTACCACCCGCCGAAGGGCGAACGATGCCCTCAATGTAAGCAGATCCTCCCCACGCCAACGGAGGAGAAGACGTACTGCGATGAGCTCAAGGAGCTTCTAGAGGGGCGTGTGGAGTTCGTCAGGATCCCTGAAGGCCGTTCAGAACGGGAGCTCTGGGAGATCTTCGACCGGGTCGTTTCAGTAGTTGGTGAAGGGGAGACGATCCTTCTTGATGTAACTCACGCCTTCCGCTCGATCCCGATGATCGTCTTCGTTGCGGCCGCCTACCTTCGAAGCACGATGAGGGTGAAGGTCGAGCGTATAGTCTATGGGGCTTACGAGGCGCGGAACGAGGGACGCGCTCCCATCTTCGACCTGACGCCACTCTTAGACCTGCTGGATTGGTTGAGTAGTGCGGAATTCTTCATTAAGCGAAGCGACGCCACATTGCTTGCAGAGCGGTTGCGAGGCGCCCACCAACAGGCGTGGCAGAGGCGGGCCGAGGAGGATCTGCCAAGGCGCCTAAAGTCTGCCTCCAGCAAATTGGAAGAGTTCTCACAAGCACTACACCTCGCACGCCCGCGCGACGTCATGCGCAGTGCCATGAAGCTCTCACAGATGCTGGAGAGTTCTGCTTCAGAGGCTGAGAGATGGGCAAAGCCGTTTGCGATCATCCTAAGAAACGTCCGTCGCGAGGCTGAGAACTTCGCGTATGATAAGCCCGATCAGCTGGATCGAGAGAACCTAGAGAGGCAACTTCGATTGATCAAGCACTTCGTGAGTAGAGGTTTGTGGATGCAAGCGGCTGTACTGATGCGTGAATGGTTCATTAACTGGGTCATTCTTCAACTAGGTGAGCTCCGCTGGCTTGACAAAGATACTCGTGAAAACCTAGCGAACAAGGTGTTGAGCGAAGCCGCCAAGAGGCTCCTCCAAAAAGGTGAAGAAAAGCCCAAGGAAGAGTCCATTAGTTGGAAAAAAATAACTGAATGGTTTGAGGGACTTCCGAACTGCAGGGAAATTATCCAAATCTGGGATTCGATTGTGAATTTGCGCAACGATATAGCGCACTGCGGAATGCGAAAACATGTCGCACCAATCTCACGCATCAAGCGGCGGGCGAAAGAGATTCTGCAACAATTAGAAAGGCTTTGCTGAGAACCATTTGCGGAGCTTCAAGTGCATGAGTATGCACGCTACCTATGCGAGCGCTGGAGATGTCGGGACTAGCCATTCGCATCTTATGAAAAATGGTTTCGCAACAAGTTCTTACCGCGGTTCAAGTTCTTTATGCGGTGTTGAGCGTCAGGCCTTTATTTGGGGTTAAAACCTTCTTTTCGATTCTCTCTTCGTGAGATTC
>JAAOZJ010000035.1 GCA_011605835.1 Thermoproteota archaeon | reverse complement strand
GTGGTCTTTCAGAAGCTTAAGTCCATGGTTGAGGCGGTCCAAAGGATTAGAAGAGAGATGGACCTTCGGTAAGATGGCCTAGCTACGAATATCTCGCCGTTAGCGATGGCCTTTGAGGAGCTCGAGGAGCTCTTGCAAATCCACGAGGCGCTCTTCGCGAGCGCTCATATCCCTCACCCTGTAGACTCCTCTCTCCACTTCTTGAGGGCCCAAGATCACTACGTATGGGATCCCCTTCGCGTCCGCATACTTCAGTTGCCTGTCTAGCTTTCGGCCCATGACATCTACCTCCACCCTAATGCCCCTGTCTCTTAGCTTCTCGGCCACCGCTATCACCTCTTTTTTGAGCGAGGGGCTCGTGTAGGCGATGAATGCTTGTGTTAGGGTCCTCGCAGTTGGCAACATGTTCGCCTCGCCCAGCACCTCGACCAGCCTGTCTATGCCCAACGATATGCCGGTCGCAGGGGTCGGCGGGCCGCCGAGCAGCTCTATGAGGTTGTCGTACCTACCGCCTCCCGCCACGCTACCGACGTTCACATTCGTCTCGGCCGAGATCTCGAATATAGGCCCCGTATAGTAGTCCAAACCCCTCGCCAAGCTCAAGTCTACGACCACGTACTCGGAGCAGTTATAGAGCTCCAAGTTGCTTATTATCTCAGCCAGCTCGTTGAACCCCTCCTTGCCCCTATCGTTCAGCGCGTGACTAACTTCCCTCTCCACGGCATCTACGTTGCCGCACTTCGATATTTGCATCATTATGGTCGATATCTGGTCACCGCTCAGGCCCAGCTTCTCGAGCTCTCGCCTAACGCCTTCTTGTCCCACTTTGTCCAGCTTATCTATGGCCCTGAACACGTCGAGCCACAGCTCCTTCTCTACGTCGGCCGAAGCCGCTATGGACTCGAGGATCTTCCTGTTGTTCAACCTCACCCTAAAGTTCTTCATCCCCAGCCTCTTCAAGCAAGATATCGCGAGAGCCACAACCTCGGCGTCGGCGTCCATCTTCGCGCTACCGACTATGTCGGCGTCAGCTTGCCAGAACTCCCTGAACCTCCCGCTCTGAGGTTCCTCGTACCTCCACACCCTCGATATGCAATACCTCTTGAACGGCTTGGGTAAGTCCGGGTGGCTGGCCACGACCCTAGCCAAGGGCACCGTGAGGTCGAACCTCAGGCCGAGGTCTCGGCCAGCCTTGTCCTTAAAGGCGTATATTTGCTCCTTCACATCCGGCCCGCACTTGGCCGTCAAGACGTCCAAGAGCTCAAAAGCGGGAGTCTCGATCTCGTCGTAGCCGTAGAGCTCGAAGACCGACCTTACGGTCTCCACGACGAAGCGCCTCTTGATCATGTCCCAAGGTAGGAAGTCCCTCGTGCCCCGGGGCCTTCTCAAGCTTGATTTCTCCAAGACGACGCTCCCCCTAAAGCTCTGATAGCGTTATTGTGTAATAGCAGACCTCTCCTTGAGAGTCTATGACCGCTATTATAAGCTCTTTTCTCAGGTTGCGCGCCTCCCGCGCCTTCTCTATTATCGTTCTAAGATCTATGGGGGTCCCCTCCGCGACGCCGAATACCAAGTACTTGGCCCCCTCCTTTCCGACATCGGCCCCTCTCTTGTAGAGCCTCAGCTCCACGTAGTTTTGAGAGAAGCCGGGCTTGACGGTGTAGCCCCTCCTCTTGAGGTCTGAGTATATCAAGTACTTTAGCCAAAACTTCGGGTCTTTGCTCATCATCAAGCTAGAGAACTCAGGGAAGCTCAGCTGCCTGCCCCCGCTCTCGACTACTAGGAAGCCGCGCTCGAGCAAGTATGCCGCCTCAACGGGGTCTAGCACCAACTCCCCCCTATCGCCCACTTCGCCGTAGTGCCCGAGCTGCCTCAGGGCTACGGCATCGTTGCCTCTGACTATAACGAAGCGATCTGCCACTTCGCCCCTTATCTGAGGCTTGAGAGCCGACAAGGAGGTTCGACAACTAGAGGTCTGGACTACGTTATTTAAACCTAGCCACGAACAAAAATTTAGTCGAGGGTCATGTGGAGGAAGATGTCCAGAGAACTCGTGGAGGAAATCATGAAGGAAGGAAAGAGGCCCTCGGTGGTCATCCTCTGCATAGGCAATGAAGAGAGGGGGGATGACGCCTTCGGCCCCTACGTCGCCAAGAGGCTCAGGAGGGTGCGGGAGAAGGGGGTGGTCGAGGTAATAGATTGCGGCACGGTCCCAGAGAACTACACCGACGTGATTAGGAAGCTAGGGCCGACGCACGTGATAATAGTGGACGCCGTCGACTTCAAAGGCTCCCCCGGCGACATAATACTATCGTTTGAGCCGACATTCGACGAGGTGAGCATCTCCACTCACAAG
The DNA here is from genome assembly GCA_011605835.1 of Thermoproteota archaeon. Classification (GTDB taxonomy): domain Archaea; phylum Thermoproteota; class Methanomethylicia; order Nezhaarchaeales; family WYZ-LMO8; genus WYZ-LMO8. The sequence goes on along the minus strand of JAAOZJ010000035.1, from coordinate 5,994 downwards.
CCCTCCCTCACGCTCCTAGCAAAATACATTCAGGGCGACATAGGGTCGAAGATCATATTGCTGGGCGTGCAACCTAAGAGCGTTGATTGGGGCTTGAGCATGTCAGATGAAGTGCTGGCGGCAAGCGAGGTCGTGGTGAAAGCCCTCAAGTCGGCCATCAAGAAAATAAAGGGTGCCCTCAAGGGGGAGGCGCGGGCTTAAGCTCCTTGATTAAGCTCAACTGCTTTAATACGTATTCCCTTACTTCTTTGGGCGACTTCTCTTCGTACACAACCTTGCCCTTCATCACTATGGGCTTGAGCATCTCCTCGACCTTGGAGCCACAACGAGGACATCTGTCCATCTTCACCTTAGACGGAACCATGTAGTCTTCAAAGCAGTTCCAGCACCTGTAGAGGTTCTTCTTCCCCGGCAACTTGCCCTTCTTCGATCTGGGCTCGCCCTCTACCTCCACGATGTCCATCGACAGGTCCACGGAGGGCGGGAACGCTATCGACGTGCCGACACCAAAGCCGTCGGCCACGTCTCTCAGTTGCATTATCGTGTCCTCGTCAACCCCGCCGCTAACAATTATCTTAACGTGGTTGAAGCCCTTGGCGTCGAGAGTCCATCGAGCCTCTTCAACTATCCTCCTCATGTTCCCCTTCCTCGAGCTCGGGGTGTCGAACCTCACGCCGTAGAGCCTCGGCCCCAGCGCTTCAGCGGCCATTAGCGCTTCCACCCTCTCGTCAAACCAAGTGTCGCACAGAGCTATTCGAGGCACGTCCTCTGGCATGTACTTGTCGAACGCCTTCCAAGCCTTCACCTGATCGCCGAACAAAACTATCAAGGCGTGAGGCATGGTACCCACGGGCTTGAGGCCTAGCTTCTCCGCTCCGTACACGTCTGATATACCGTCGCATCCGCCTATGTAGGCGGCCCTGTCGGCGATCAAGGCCAGCAGAGGATGCACGACCCTAGTACCGAAGAACAGCAACGGCTTGTCTCCGGCTATCTTCCTGCACCTAGCCGCCTTGGTCGCTATGCTGGTCGAGTGCCTCAGGATACCGAGAATAGCCGTCTCGTACTCGCAAAACTCTTCGTAAGGGCCCTCGATGTTCATGACAGGGTGTATGGGCCTGAATATCGTCCCCTCGGGCAGGGCGTAAATGTCGACCTCCTTGCCCTCCAAGACCTTGGCGACCTCGCCTACCCCCACTAAGACTGCCCACTCGTAGCCCTTCGGCATCGAGTAGGCGTGCACCTCGGCCACAACTCTGAGCCTGGAGATGCCCTCCTTCTTCAAAATCTCCTTGGTCCTTTCGAAGTATATGTCGGTGATCTTGCCTTTGAGTATGTCGTCAGCGGTGACTATATGAAATCCTGCCACAGTAGCCCCTCCTGTTTATTGATGCGGTTCTATATCAATGGGACGAAATTAAGTTAAAATCTTTTCTCAGCGATAGCTTGAGATGCACCTCGCTGCTCTTCGTGGTGAAGGCGTTGAGGTTGAGGGATCTAGTGCTCAGTGAGGACGAGCTGTTGACCGTCGAGGATGAGGTCTCGCCGATATTTGAGGCGCCGCTCATCCTTAAGAGGCACGACGGAGGCCCTATAGTGTTGTTCAAAAAGATTAAGGGCCACGACATGCAAGCCGTCGGAAATGTCGTGGGCTCTAGGAAGAGATTGCTGAAGTGGCTTAGGGCTAGGGACTACGGCGAGGCCTACCAAAGGCTCATTGATGCTCTGGAGAGGCCCACGAAGGCATCCGAAGTGGGCGGGTTTAGCGACCACTACCGTAAGCTAAATGGCGGCCTCACTAAGCTTCCCGTCTTCAAATACTACGAGAAGGACGCGGGCAGGTACGTAACCAGCTCTGTGGTCGTAGCCGAGTTCGACGACGTATGCAACGTCTCGATTCACAGGCTCTTGGTCCTGAGCCACGACAAAGTAGCCATAAGGATAGTCCCCAGGCACCTCTATGCCTTGTACGCAAGGGCTAAGGAGAGGGGGGTCGACTTACCGGTCGCAGTCGTGATAGGCTGTCACCCGTTGATAACCGTCGCAGCCGCTTCTTCGCCGCCCTTTGGCGTCAACGAGCTGTGGGTGGCCAATAGGCTACTCGACTGCAAGATGAAGGTCGTCGCGACTCCTAAGCACGGCATCTTGGTTCCGGCGGACGCGGAGATAGTAGTCGAAGGCGTCGTCAAGACCGACGAGTTGGTTGACGAGGGACCCTTTGCCGATATAACTGGAACATACGACGCCGTCAGGAAGCAACCTGTGCTGAGCATAGAGGCCGTTTACGTTAAGGACGACGCCCTCTATCAAGCGATCCTGCCCGCGAGCGCTGAGCACAGGCTCTTAATGGGCTTCCCCAAGGAGGCCGAGCTCTGGATGTCCCTTAGGAAGGTGCTACCCGGCCTGCGCGGCGTGCGCTTGACTGAAGGGGGTTGCGGCTGGCTTCACGCGGTCGTGGCCATAGATAAAATGACCGAGGGAGACGCCAAGACGGCCATCATGGCGGCCTTCGGGGCCCACCCCAGCCTCAAGCACGTGGTAGTAGTCGACGGCGACGTCAACATAGAGGACCCTAGAGACGTCGAGTGGGCCATAGCGACCAGGTTTCAAGCGGACAGAGGGCTTGTCGTAGTGAAGGGAGCCAGGGGGTCCAGCCTCGACCCCTCGGTTGACCCAGAGACTCTCTTGACCTGCAAGGTGGGCGTGGACGCGACGAGGCCCTTAAAAAGCGACGTAAGGAGGTTCGAGAGGGCGAGGATACCGGGGGAGGATCTGTGAGGCTTGGCAGGACGGAGAAGATGATGTTGGAAGGACGCTACGGAGAGGCTTGCAAGAGATCCCTAGAGCTAATAGTGGCGATAGCTGAGTCTTACGGCCGTGGGGAGCTCATTAAGATAAAGAGCGCTCACGTTTCAGGGGTCTCCTACAAGAGCATAGGCGACGCGGGGCTCGAGTATCTCAAGGACCTTGCCGAGGGGGGTGCCAAGGTGAGAGTGAAGACTACGATGAACCCCTGTGGCTTCGACCTAGACAAACCGTGGCTCTTCGACGTCGACGAGACTTTCTTCGAGAAGCAACTCGAAATCATAAAATCGCTTGAGGCCATGGGGGTCCAGCCCTCACTAACTTGCACACCTTACTACTCGGACAACAAGCCCCGCAGGGGGGATCACATCGCTTGGGCCGAGTCGTCGGCGGTGATTTACGCCAACAGCGTGATCGGTGCCTACACCAACAGAGAAAGCGGCCCTTCGGCGCTAGCTGCAGCCATTACCGGCAGGGCTGCCTTAGCCAAGGATCACACGGATGAGAGGAAGCCAAGCGTTATGGTCGAGGTCACGGCTAAGATCTTTGACTACTCTGACTGGAGCCTCTTGGGCTTCGTTGTAGGAAGGCTCGTGCCAGATGAGGTGCCCCTTATAAAGGTGAAGGGAGGCACCATGGGTGACAAGCTCAAGTACCTCTCGGCAGGCCTTGGAACTTCGAGCGCTACGTCGATCTTCTGGACCGCCGAGCAAGATTTTCAAGAGCCACGCGACCTAAAGCGTATCGTCGTGACAAAGGAGGACTTAAAGGAGGTCCGTGACAGGTGGGCCTTGACGAGGAGGCCCACGGTAATACTCATAGGCTGTCCTCATTGTAGCCTCAGGGAGGTCAAGGAGATAGCGAGAAGTCTCAAAGGAAGGAGAGTTAGAAGGGGCGTCATGTTTCTAATATTGACTTCAAGGAGCGTCTATAGGAAGGCCTCAGAACTAGGACTCCTTGAGATCTTCGAAAGGGCTGGAGCGCACTTGGTCAAAGATGCTTGCTTGGCCGTCTCGCCCAAGAAGCTATCGAGAAACGACGTGGTCTTGACAGACTCGGCTAAGGGCGCCTATTACGCTGAGACCATGACCAACGCCACGATAGCTCTCGGGGGCAGGAGAGCATGCTTGGAAGAGGCTTTAGGGATATAGCTTTTAGAGGCAAGGGCATAGTGAAGGGATCCTTCTGTGGAGAGGCCTTAGTGACCCGCGAGCCTATATCGTTTCTGGGCGGGGTCGACCCTTCGACGGGAGCTGTGGTCGAGAGGGGGCACGAGCTGATGGGCAAGATCTTGGCCAGGAGGGCATTGATATTGCCCCATGGCAAGGGCAGCACCGTCGGGTCTTATGTGCTATACTCTCTGGCCAAGAGGGGGCTGGCGCCCAAGGCAATAGTGACCGTGAAGACTGACCTGATGATTTTGACAGGTTGCGCTATCAGCGGCATACCCCTCTTGAGTGAGGTACCTAGGGAGGTCCTAGACGTGGTGGTGTGTGGCGACGTGGTGGAGATCGATGCGTATCGAGGGATCTTAAGGGTTCTCTCGAAGCAGGAATGACCTAATTATCCTCCCGCTGACCTCTGCGACGGACCTTCTAGCACTCGGGTGGGAGTACACCCTGACTATGTCGACGTAACCCCTAAGGCTCTCCACAAGCCTTGAAAACTCCACCAGCTTCCTTTTCACGAGGCCGCCTTCCCTCTCTTCACAGACCGGGATGTCCGTGGGGTCCGGCTGCGTGGGGGTGTAGGGGAGCGAGGGTATCATGGGGGTGTCCACGACGACCATCCACCGATCTACGTTGGCCTTCTCCGCTATCGTCTCCTCTATTTCCTCTTTGAGCCTCTCATCGACCTTGAGGGAGGACTCCGTCGTGTGCAGGACTATTTCGCAGACCGACTTGAAGAGGTGCCTCCTCTCAAGCATGGAGTAGAGGTCGCAGGCAATCCTCATCTCCTTGGACAGGCCTTCCCTCCTCTTCGACAGGTTTCTCATCTGGGACTCCACGTAACCGTCGTCCATGGCTAAGTATTCCTCTACATCGCTGAAGTCGAAGAGGCCTTCGCACAAATAGGCCGTCTCCACAGCCTCCCTGAGCATGACCCATGCCGCTCTGACGGTCCTGTGGAAGTACACAGCCTTGAACATCTCGTACCTCGACATCAGCAAGGACTCGAGCGCGTAGAGGCTTGCCGGGAGCTCTAAGGCAAGGGAGTCCTCAACGAGCCTGAGGGACATCAATAAGCGAAGGGCGTCCACCTTGCCGTACTCCACACCAGTGTAATACGAGTCCCTCAGCAGGAAGTCCAGCTTGTCGATGTCGAAGGGACCCGAAATTAATATGCTAAGAGGAGACCTCAGCTTGCCCACGGATAAGAGCGACGCCGAGTCGGGGTCGTAGCCGAAGCTCTCTATCTTGTCCCTTATCTCGGTGTCCTTAATTATCTTCGCCGTAAGGTCTTCGTGCGAAAGGGCCTTGTGCCTCAGAACTGCTTCTTCAAAGAGATGGGAAAAGGGTCCGTGACCCACGTCGTGCAGAAGTGCTGCGAGCCTAAGCTCCTGAACTTCGTCCGTCGAAAATCCCAAGCCGAGTAGTTTGTTGCCTGCTATCGAGGCTAAGTGAAGTGCCCCTAACGAGTGGCCGAACCTGCTGTGATCCGCTCCTGGGTAAGTCAGGTAAGCGTTTCCAAGTTGCCTTATCCTGTGAAGCCTCTGAAGCGGGTACGTGTCCAAAACGTCCCTCTCAAGCTCGTTTACTAACACGTAACCGTGAACGGGGTCTCTTATCTCCCCCCAGATCTTAGGGCTTCTCTTCATCAAATACTGACCCCGCGCCTCACGAGCTCCTTTGCGACGTAGTCCCTTATATCCGAGGCGACCTCTTCAATGGACCTCGAGGAGTTGACCACGAACCAACCGTTTTTAAAGGCCATGTCAAGGAGGTGCTTTCTGACCAGTTCCAAGAAGCTTTGCCTCTCGAACTTCTCCTTAAGAGAACGCTTCCTTGAGAGTGATACTGCGGGGTCCACGTCCAATATTATGGGCACGTCGGGCTTTAGAGAGTATTTGTTTATCTCGATTAACCAGCCGAGCTCTAAGCCCTGAGCTTGCTGATAGGCGAGGGATGATATGATCGACCTGTCCGACACGACTATGACACCCTCATTTAAGAGCTTCCTTATCAGCAC
>JAAOZJ010000098.1 GCA_011605835.1 Thermoproteota archaeon | reverse complement strand
GGCCCTCATGAGGGCCAAGTCCTGCGCGTGCACTGGGCCCAGCCCCTCGGCTATGCTTGTGACGATCTTGTCCTTGACCCTCAGCTTTACCGTGCAGAGGGACCTCAGGCCTCCCTTGCCGCCCCTGCTCGTTACGGCCCAGGACAGTACCTCGAAGTGGGGCCTGTACGCGTTCATGGCCTTTAACAACAGCAAGTATAGCGAGCCGTCGGCGTCCTCAAATATCTTGCCCGAGGCCTCGAGCTCCTTGACCATTTTCAAGGCCTTGAACACGACGGAGTCGTTCCTCTCAAAGCTGAGGCCGAACCTCTTGGCCTTGTAGACTATGGCGGACCTGCCAGATATCTCGGAGACGGCTATGAACCTCTCGTTGCCCACGAGCTCCGGGTCTATGTGCTCGTAGGCCCTCGAGACCTTTATCACCCCGTCGCTGTGGATTCCGGCTTTGTGGGCGAAGGCGTACTGCCCAGTGTAGGGCTGGTAGGGGTTGGGCTCCATGCCGATCAAGTTGTAGACGAACAGCGATAGATCCCTCAAGCCCCGGAGGCCATTGAAGCCCGAATTCAGGGCCTTGTAGCCCATCTTGACCTCCAAGGCGGGTATTATCTGGCAGAGGTCCGCGTTTCCACATCTCTCCCCGATGCCGTTGACGGTCCCTTGAATGTGGACAGCCCCCGCCACCACGGCCATCAAGCTGTTGGCCACCGCCAAGCCCGAGTCGTTGTGGCAGTGCACCCCCACGCAGTCCCCGAACTTCTCGCACACCTTCCTGGTTATCTCGTAGAACTCGTGGGTCAGCGTGCCTCCATTGGTGTCGCAGAGGACTATTCTCTCGGCCCCCGCCTCCCGGGCAACCTCTAGGACCTTGACCGCGTACTCCGGGTCGTCCTTGTAGCCGTCGTAGAAGTGCTCGGCGTCGAATATCACCTTTATCCCGTGGTCCCTCAGGTAGCTTATTGAGTCGTAGACCATGTCTAAGTTCTCTTCGGGCTTGACCCTTAGGACCTCCTTGACGTGGAGGATCCAAGACTTGCCGACGAGCGCCGCGTAGTCCACGTCGCACTTGACTATGGCGTTGAGGTTCTCGTCCTCCTCCGGCCTAGCGCCTTTCCTCCTCGTGCTCCCAAAGGCTACGACCTTCGCCTGCCTCAGAGGGTAGTCCCTTATTGCCTTGAAGTACTCCTCGTCCTTCGGGTTCGAGAAGGGCCAGCCCCCTTCGATGAAGGGGATACCGAACTCGTCGAGCCTCAGCGTGAGGCTTATCTTGTCTTGGAGCGAGAAGGTAACCCTCATTCCCTGCGCTCCGTCTCTGAGGGTGGTGTCGTAGATTTCAACGGACCTTGATTTGGCGATCACCCATATTCCCTAAGCCCCCGCGGGCTAGAGTTCTCTAGAAGAATGTTAATAAGCCTTCCGCTTGATTATTTGCGCCCCATCCTTCGATCACGTTTACGAACCCAGGATCGCGTCGCTGACTATTACGTAGTCCGCGGTTGAAGGCCCGTCGCAACTGTCAGAGATTGAATAGCGGACGTGGCACTAGCGGAGAAGGTCAATGCTTCAGCAGGAGCATCCATCGAGGCGCAAGAGTTTTTAGCCACTCCTTCACGCCTTTTAACGCGCTTAAAGCCACGCGAACGTGGACTAGCAGATTGAAGGGCTTAAATGAAGGGCCATGCCCCTGCGCCTAGCCAAGGCGGAGGAGAAGCTCAGGTCGTTGCGGCGGAAGCTGGACGACTTCGAGAAGATGCTGATGATAAGTGGAGTCCTCGAGATATGCAGGAGGTACTTCGTCATGAACATGTTCGACGGTGCTCTAGCGGCCCTCGGGGTGATAATGGGCATGTGGATCTCTGGCATAGCCGATTCGAGAGCCATCGTCAGGACAGTCTTCTCAGCTGGACTCGCCATGTTCATCTCTGGCGCGTTGGGGGCTTACCTGACCGAGAGGGCCGAGAGGGAGAGAAAGCTTCGGGAGCTCGAGGAAGCCACGTTCCAAGACATGAGGGGCTCCATATATGAGAGGTCTTCGAGGCTCGCCGTCTTAGTCGTCTCGGTTGTCGACGGGATCTCCCCATTAATGGCCTGTACGATATCGATAATTCCTTTCACTCTTTCTCAAGTCCTCGCCGTGGACTTCACAACAGCGGCCCTCGCATCTTTCTTCGTAAGCACGACCATGTTGGGCGCCCTAGGCTACCTCTTGGGCAGGACAGCTGGCGAAAAGCCCCTCGAGTACGTCGTGTTCATGGTGCTCGTGGGGATAGCCTCAGCAATAGTTATAGTTCTGTTGGGGACACACATCTAGTGTTTGGGTGTCCTCGCCTTGTCCGTGGTTATAAGGAGGCTCTTGATAGATGCGCTGAAGCCGAGGGAGATACCCATAACCGAGCTCTCGAAGGCCATATGCTCGGCCAAGGGGGTAAGGGAGGTGGACGTCGTCGTTACCGAGGTCGACGCTAAGACAGAGACGGTCAAGATAACCATAGTCGGCCAGAACATAGACTTCGATGAGGTGGCCAAGATAATTGCCCAGAATAGCGTGGCCATAAGGAGCGTGGACCAAGTGGTCGTCCGCAGGACTAGGAGGGTCGTCTAGTCCATCACCTTCCTCTCTACGTACAAGTCGGCGCATACGTAGCTCTTGGAGGGGGCCACCGATCTTATCTCTCTGACGCCCTCCACTCTCCACCTAGCCCCCGCGCCGTCGAGGATGGGCGAGACCCTCTCCAGCACATACCCTCGGAGGTCCTTAACGCGGCGGGCTACGTCATAGTAGTGGATGAAGCCTCGAGCCTTCAGGGACTCGACCGCCTTGGCCAAGTAGTTTATGGCGTGCTCGGGGGAGGGCATCAGGACCCTGTCGGCCACGCCCTTGAGGTTGTAGAGGTCTACTACCTCCGCAGCATCGCCCAAAAGCGGTACCACCTTGTCCTCCACTCTGTTCAGCTTTACGTTCTCGACCATGAGCTTGTAGGCCTCGGGGTTCACGTCTATTGAATAGATCTTGACGTCAGGAACTCTCTTCGCTATCACTATAGAGAAGGGCCCGACGCCCGCGAACATGTTGACCACTACCTCGCCGGGCCTGACCAACCCGGCTATCCTAGCCCTCTCGTACTGAAGCCGGGAGGAGAAGAAGGCCCTCGATATGTCGACCTTGAAGATGCAACCGCTCTCCTTGTGCAACGTCTCGAGCCCCCCGGAGCCGGCCAAGACCTCGTACTCGTGGACCCTCTCGGGGTCCCTCGCCGGCGACGCCCTCCTGACGACCAGCCTTATGTGAGGGCTTAGACGACGGAGGAGGGCCCTCGCTATCTCGAACTTATACTCGTCGAGCTCTCTGGGCAGGTTCAGGATTGCTATGTCCCCTATGGTTTCGAAGCCTTTGGGCACGAACCTCAGCAAGTCGGACGGCACGAGCTCCCTCGCCAGCTCCCTTAACAGGCGCCCTCTAGCCATGACCGACGCTCTCGGCCCTGACTGGATAGGGGGTGCTGAGGGCCCTCTCGACCACGGGCCTGTGGATGCTGTTGTAGCTACAGAAGGGTCTTATGGTTCCGTCTGGCAGGGCGTAGTGGATGCAGCACCTCTCAACCCTCTCGAGGTCGAAGTTGTATGGGTCCATGAAGTGCATGCAGCCCAACAACACCATTTTCCTCATGAGCTGTCCCAAAGCGTCGTACGACCCTCTCATCAACACGCTCAGCAGGTACCTCCTGAGCCTGCCCTTGATGCGGCCCGCCGTCCTGATCAACTTGAGGTAGGCTCTGAGCCTCTTGCCCTCAGACGCGAGCTTGTAGACCTCCCAGAAGTCCTCGGCCATCTTGTCGACGTCGGCGTACCTCGTTACCGGCACTATGTCATTGTCCTCTACTAAGAAGAAGGTCGCGACTCCGCAGTGGGGATGGGCCGTGAACTCCGGGTAGTTCTTGCCTTTGAGCGCCCCAACCGCCTTGGCCAAGGCCACTGGCCAGGGCACTGGCCTGAAGTCGGAGACCTTGATCGCGCCGTTGGTCTGCTTCTCGCAGAGCTTCATGAAGTCGGGTATGGTTATCCTCATCTTCTCTCGCTCCGCCCTGTTGATCCTGCCAGTTATCGAGACTGGCTGGACGTTCACCCCTCGGACCACGTCGCAGTTCTTGGCCGCGAACCTTATTATGTCGCCCAGCTGGTGGTCGTTCACCCCCCTCACCAAGGTCACCACTAAGACTATGGAGTCATGCCCCAGCTTTCTCGCGTTTTCTATGACCTTGAGCTTGAAGTCCATCAACGGAACTCCTCTAGTCTTGACGTAAACGTCGTCACTCAAGCCGTCGAACTGGAGGTAAATGGTCGACGTGCCCGCATCGAGCAAGCTCTTGTAGTATTCCAAGTTCTTCGCTAGCACTATGCCGTTGCTGTTCACTTCAACGTGCCTGAAGCCCTCCTCCTTGGCCATGGCTACGAGCTCCGGGAGGTCCTTCCTTACAGTAGGCTCCCCGCCTGAGTACTGGAGGGCCGTCGGCGGCGTGGGCTTGAGGCCTCTGAGGTTCTTCAGCATCTGCCTCACGTGCTCCTGGCTCGGCTCGTAGAGGTAGCCGACAGCCCCAGCGTGGGCGAAGCATATTGGGCAGTTGAGGTTGCAACGGTTGGTGACGTCTATTATGCCCAGTACTGTGCAGGTCTTGTGGTTCTCACATAGGCCGCAGTCGTAGGGGCAGCCCTTCTCCCTCTTCCTCTGGGGGTTTAGAACGCCGCTGCCGACGATCCCCCACTTCTCGGCCTCGCGGTAGAGCTCGTAGTCGCTCCAATAGACGTCCGTGTACTCACCGTGTTGAGGGCACGTCTTGGATATGTACACGCACCCGTTGTCCTCGTATACGAGCGCTTCAACAACTTGGAGGCACTCAGGGCAAAGGCTTCTAGTCCTCTTTATAGGCCTCAATAGCTATCACCGAGGTCGGCTTAGCACAAGCTCTAGCTTCGGCTTGGCCTCATTATAAGCTTTTATCGAGGAAACGACATCTGACGACCTTGTCCATCCTCTGGGAGACTCTTAAACGACGGGTTTGAGCGATAGGTAATGCGTTGGGGTCGGGCTAACGCCCTTTCCGAAGCCCCTCGGCCCATCATTGCCGAGGACGTTTAAACCTCGTCCCTCAAGAAGCTATCCATGTGAAGGCCAAGGTTTTAACCTATCCTTATTATTGAGGGCTCGATCTACGATAAGGTGGTGAGGATAATAATGAGGATAATAACCGTCAAAATCCCGGAAGCCTACTTGAGGGAGCTTGACGAGCTCGTAAGGTTGGGGGCCTACCCTTCAAGGAGCGAGGTCATAAGGGTCGCCCTCCGAGAGCTCCTCAAAAGAGAGCTCTATGATCAAGCAGAGAGAGGCGACGCTCAGATCGCTCAGAAAATCGCTCGTGCACAGTCGAGGTATCCGCCGAAGCATAGGGGCTATGCTTACGACCATTGACCCCGTAGCTAAAAACGCTATGAATGGGGCTTCAACACAAGACTCAACAGCAATTAAGACATTCTGAGGATTTCCAATAGGAGTCATAGCAGAGCCTATTGTTAGGGAAAGGCTAGGAGAAGAAACATTAGCTTAGGATTAACACCAGCAAGCCTAGAAAGCGTATAGGCAATTGGAGGGCCCATGAGAGCAACAGTATCATTAACAACAAAAGCAGCTAAAACTCCAAAGAGAAGAGCCATAGAGAAGATCAATCCTCCTACGGAACACAGATATAAACCACCTAGCAACCACCTCAAGAAGACCAGACGAGCTAGCCAAACTAACAAGACTAAACATGCCAATTAAAAACAGAATAACATCGAGATCAACAGCAGAAACAACTTCATCAACACCAACCAAACCAAAACAACAACCATGAAGCTAGCGAAAGCCATAACACCCCAAACAGGGACCCTGGGCCTCCTACTCCTAACAAGAGCCACAACATAAACAAGAACGGTAAAGCCAAGCCAAAACCTCGCAGAGCTAAACACGGCACAACACCAACAGCGCCAGCTTTAAAGACCTAAAAGCATGAGGGCAGGAGAATAAAAGCTAAGCGCATTTCAACGCCAAAGCAAACACATAGATATTCAGGTGGTATTCAAATGGCGAGCAATAGGGAGAAGCCAAGCATACTTGTAGTCGCCTCACCAACACCCCTCAGCGGTGGTGGTCTTCGAGCGCATCGCTCCCTAAAGGAGTACACAAAGCACTTTAACACACCTATTCGTACCGTGGGG
>JAAOZJ010000065.1 GCA_011605835.1 Thermoproteota archaeon | reverse complement strand
GTCGGGCTTTAGAGAGTATTTGTTTATCTCGATTAACCAGCCGAGCTCTAAGCCCTGAGCTTGCTGATAGGCGAGGGATGATATGATCGACCTGTCCGACACGACTATGACACCCTCATTTAAGAGCTTCCTTATCAGCACCGAGTGCTCGACGCGATCCGCCGCGAAGAGGAGCGCGTCCACGGCCGGGTGGACCCCTTCGTCAAGCAAGTAGTCCCGGATCAGCGAGCCTATCCTACCGCTCGTGGGCTCTTTAGTAGCGAAGGCCTTCAAGCCCCTCGACGCTAACCATTCCGTAAGCAGTTTCGTGTGAGTAGTGGAACCGGCTCCATCTACTCCGTCAAGCGATATGTACAGACCCTTCACGAGAAACCACTTCGGATAGGTACTAGTGGAAAGGTTTCCCCAAGGCAATTACCTCTGAACACTCGTGAATAATTTGATCGCCTCGAGGCTCCTCGCATCGGGTCGGGCCCTCACTCCCTCACATGCAAGGCCATCAGGGCTTCACACAACTCGAAAGCCCCTCATATGCCTTCGGCCTTCCACTCCCGCACTTCTTTAGCTCGGGGGCAACCGTCATGATAGCGGTTGCGCGTCCCTCATCGCTCCTTGCCCGTGGGCATGATTTGAATGGCGAGCGGGCTAATAAGCGTTGTGGAAAGCAGGAGCAGTTTTCACGCCTTTACAACTATTTACGAAGCTGCAACGGCTTGCTTAAAATCCTGCCACTATGGGATCCTCGGGCTTCATGATCTCTCGCAACAAGGCTGTGGCGTAGCTGGACTTGGGCAGAGCGAACCTCATCTCCAAAGCGTTGTCTTTGACGGAATAGGAAAGGCCCCGGGGTTTAAAGGCCAATTGTCGAAGCAGACCCATCCTCCCCTGCAAGCCCAAGTTTTCGAGGCTCTTGAAAGGGGGCTCCAGCCCTTCTTTCTTGAAAAGGGTGAGTATCAACTCGTTCATGTACCCCTCAGGCCTAATCCTAACACAAGCGGGGACGAAGGTCAATATCACTTGATCCTCTTCCAGTTCTAACGAGCCCTTGGCTATGAAGGTGGGCCTCACGGGGTTCCCATAGACATCGCACTTGGCTATTATGTCGCCCTCAACGACCATTTTCAGGGAGCCTAACTTGCGCAACCTCTCGCTCAACGCCTTGTTGAATATGTAGGAGAGGTACGCGTCCACGTGTAACGTCAAGAGGTACTTAGGGAGTCTCTTCAGGGAGCCCAAGTAGTCATCGGGTCTCTTTACGAGCCACCTTATCATTAAGCGCTCAAAGATCAGGCTTCTCGGGAACTTCTTTAGCGCACGCTTGAAGTCCATGGTCTCGGCCAAGAAAGCCCTAGCCTCTCTGTGGTCTTCGGGCTCGTTCGGATAGGGGGTCGCCAACATCTCGATGACTGCCTTCTCGTAATCTCCTTGTATCAACAACTTGCCGACCAAGTGCGTGTTGGGCCTATTAACGCCGAACCTCTGGTAGCCGTAGAAGTTGGGCGTCCCGCCCATATCATCGAGTTGCGACAACGTCTCCCTCAAGAGGGCATCGGCTTCTCTCGTCGGGATGTCGAGGTCCCTAATGGTTATGGTGAAGCTGTTGCCGAGCAACATGCCCGGCCTCAAATGCTTCTTCGCTCTGTACACTCCAATGACCTTCAGCTTCTCGCTCGATATCGAGGAAACGTCAAAGTTCTCTGGGACCTTTACGGTGAACCTCTGCCTTGAGACGGCCCTCGTGTCCTTCAAACCCGCGAAGCCGATGTGCTTGAGTGGGATATTCAATTTTTTAGAGAGCATGACAGCTGCGGTTAACGTGTCTATACCCCTTTTCTCTATCGCCAAAAGGACTAGGGGTCCCGACGTCCCTCCTTGAAGAGGGATCTCCTCGACCACGAAGTCCTCTAAGTTCTTCCTGATGGTCCCGCCTATGCCGCTGGTGGTCGTCCCATAGACTTCCATACCTAAGAATTTGTCCAGTTCTGATCTGGATTCCAATACCATGTCCATCACAGCAACTTCAAGTGGCCTGTCACCTTGTCTATGAGAGTAGAGGGGGCTGGCCCTATCCCCAGAGCCGTTATGGTGCCCGGCTCGAGCTCCGTCAGGCCTGCGTCGGAGACCAAGGAGCACGGTAGTTCTAGCTCTTTAGCTTTCCTTTCGAGGGCTAAGAGCTCATCCAAGCTTTGGACCCCTAAGACCACCTTCTTCTGGCACTGCTGGAACCATTCTTCGACCCACTCGGGCCTCGATTTCCTAGCCTCCTCGAGGCTTGAGACCGACGCGTGAGCTACTTGTGCGCAAGTCTTGCCCCTGCTCATTTTCAAGTCCCTTCTCACGACTATCACCTGCTTTAAGTCCGTCGACGTCATAATCTGCTAGTTATTAAGCACCCCCTCACATGAAGTTAGTGGTGCAATAGTTGAGGGCCTACGACGTCATTGTTATAGGCGGAGGTCCCTCAGGCCTCAGCGCTTCGTGGAGTGCCGCCTCTCGAGGTGTTAAGGTGGCGGTCCTCGAGGAGCACGAGGAGATAGGGAGGCCGAGGCATTGCGCGGGCTTGGTCAGCGGCGAGGGACTGAGGCTCATAGGCATGCCTTGCAAGAACGAGTACGTAGAGAACAAGATCAGAAAGGCCTTAATCGTAGCCGATGGCTTCTACGTCGAGTTGAAGAAGTTGGGAGAGCCAGTATACGTCTTAGATCGAGAAGCCTTCGATAAAGCCATGGCCGATCGAGCGGCTAGTCACGGGGCTGAGATACTATTGGGTAAGAGGGCGAAGAGGGTCGACAAGATCGGAGACGGGTACGTGGTTGAGACGAGCGATGGTTCTTACGCGTGCAAAGCCGTTATCGACGGCGAGGGTGCAACTTCCAGATTGGCCAAGGATATGGGCTTGGAGGGGCCTAAGCTTAAACTTCCTGCCCTCCAAGTCGAGGTCAAGGGCTTCGCGGATCTAGACGGTATTTTGGTGATTTTGGACAACAGGTGGGCCCCCGGCTTCTTCTCATGGGTGATACCGTTAGGCGATGGCAAGCTACGCGTGGGCTTGGCATCGGCCATCGGTCATTGCGACAGCCTGCTGAAGAGGCTAATGAGGAGACACCCAATAGTGTCTAAGCTCTTGGAGAGGGTCGAAGCAGGGAATAGGTACGGAGGGACTATAGTCATAGGTCCCTCGAAGAAGACCTATGAGGGAAATTTCATGGTCGTCGGCGATGCGGCTGGTCAGACTAAGCCTCTAACGGGCGGTGGAGTCGTCTACGGAGCTCTGTGCGGCTCTTTAGCGGGAGTTGTTGCCTCGAACATTGTTGGTGGAGAGGTTGACGCCTCCCTATACGAGAGGTTATGGAGGAGGTTGTTGGGCTTAGAGGAGGGGTTGGGGTGGCTAATGAGGAGGGTCTTCGTCTTTAATGGCATGAGAGAACTGTTGAACCTCGCCTCGAGAAGTGGCTTGCTATCGTTGATGGAAGAAAGCATCAACTATGAATACCACGTGACCTCGATGTTGAGGAAGCCTTACTTACCTCTCTTGGGCTCCTTGCTCTTAGCCTTCTTAATGCCCGTGAAAGCATTTAAATACCTCCTACAAGCTCCGCTCCCTACGCAGAGGAGGTCCAAATTTGTCTGAAGTCCAGCTACCTTTGTGCTCCTCGTGCAAGAGGCCCATAGTGCCCGGGACTAAGAGTGCCAAGTTCTACTGCCCCAACTGTGGGGAGACTCTCTTTTGGAGATGTTGGTATTGCAGAAAGCATGCCAAGCCCTATAGGTGCCCTAAGTGCGGATTTCAAGGACCGTAGGGTAAGGTGATGTGAGTGGCTAAGGTAATGGTCGTCTTGAGGGTCCTCCCCGCAGACGTGGAAGTGGATGTAGAGGGCCTGAGTGCGAGGATTCAAACGGCGATATCAAAACTGGGGGAGGGCTTCGCTCTTCAGTCTTACAAAATCGAGCCCATAGCCTTTGGTCTCAAAGCCCTAAGGCTTATCGTAGTAATGCCAGAGGAGACAGAAGGAGGTACGTACTTGATAGAAGAGGCCTTGCAGGGCGTTGAGGGCGTGGGAGAGGTAGAGGTAGAAGTGGTCTCGAGGATTAGCTGATTCCGAGATAAGCGATAAGCTTAATTAAGAAGAAGGCTTAGCGTTAACTTGCTAGATTGGTTTTGCCTAGGCGGTATTACTCGGAGGTAGAGTGACCTACTAGGAGCACTTGAGGTGTAGGATTTGCCCGATGAAAATGAGAGGTCGACCAAGGACGCGGTAAACGAGGTTGCTTTAAGGGTCGCGGACGCCAAGGCGAGGGACGTGGGCAGAGGAAAGGTTAGAATAGATAGCGAAGTCATGAGGAAGTTGAACTTAAACGTGGGCGATATCGTCGAGATAGAGGGCAAGAAGAGGACGGCAGCCATAGTCTGGCCAGCCTACATCGAGGATCAAGGGGCTGGCATAATAAGGATGGACGGGCTAATAAGGAGAAACGCTGGCGTGGGCATAGGGGATAAGGTCGTCGTTAGGAAGGCCAAGGTGTCTCCAGCTCAAATGGTCAGGCTCGCCCCCGAGTCATTCACGATATCGATAGATCACAGCTTCATGAATTTCGTCAAAAGGAGGCTTATTGACTACCCCTTAGTCGAGGGCGATCACGTACTGATCCCCGTTCTAGGTCAAGCCATACCGTTCGTCGTTGTCGCAACAAAGCCTTCAGGAGTAGTCGTCGTGACCGAGTCCACGAACCTGATAATCCATGAAAAACCGGCCGAAGAGGCTCGGGCCACGAGGGTGACCTACGAGGACATAGGGGGACTACACGAGGCGATCCAGAAGATCAGGGAGATGGTCGAGCTGCCCCTCAAGCACCCGGAGCTCTTTAAGAGGCTGGGCATAGAGCCGCCGAAGGGGGTCCTGCTGTACGGCCCTCCCGGTTGCGGGAAGACCCTGCTGGCCAAGGCCGTCGCCAACGAGACAGATGCTCACTTTTATGCTATTAATGGCCCCGAGATAATGAGCAAGTTCTACGGGGAGAGTGAGCAGAGGCTGAGGGAGATATTCGAGGAGGCGAAGAAGAACGCCCCTTCGATAATATTCATAGACGAGATAGACGCGATAGCCCCGAAGAGGGAGGAGGTCACC
>JAAOZJ010000134.1 GCA_011605835.1 Thermoproteota archaeon | reverse complement strand
GTTTTCCAAAGCAGAGCCCACCTGAAGGAATACATAAAACAACAGGGCCTCCTGAGGAGGGTATAAGTTGGTTAAGAGGAAGGTCATAAGGCGGGTGCCCTTCAAGAGGAGGAGGAAGGGATTAACGGACTACAGGACGAGAATGAAGATGCTCCTCTCGGGCAAACCATTGCTAGTCGTCAGGAAGACAAATACTCAAGTGATCGTTCAAGTGGTGAAGCCTGAAGTCAAGGGCGACAGGGTCCTAGCCCAAGCTACTGGTAGGGAGCTGAGGACCAAGTTCGGCTGGCCAGCCTCAGGCAAAAATACACCTGCAGCGTACCTAGTCGGCTACTTGGCGGGCCTCAGGGCTCTGAAGGCTGGCGTAAAAGAGGCGATCCTGTACATAGGCCTGCACAGGGCGGTGAAGGGCGCTAGAGTCTTCGCTGCCCTCAAGGGGGCGCTAGACGCAGGGCTCAAGGTCCCTCACAGCTCCGAAATACTTCCCCCCGAGGAACGGATCAAGGGCCTCCATATAGCCAAGCACGCAAAAATGCTCAAGGACACGGATCCAACAGCTTTCGAGAGGCAGTTCTCCGCCTATCTTAAGTCCGGCTTTGACCCGGAAAAGATTGTTGAGGTCTTCGAGGAGATCAAGAAGAAGATAGAGCAAACAGTGCGTCTACAGGTAGCTGAATAGCGAAGGGCATGCCATAGGTTTTAAAGGAAAGGTTAAAATAATCCCCTCAACGTGTAGGTTTCTTACTATGCCGACATAATATGCGTTAGAGGATGGTGAAGATGTCCTCGCTTGACGCTTGGGCCCCGACGACGTATGTAGGGAGGTTGGTGAAGGAGGGCAAGATAACAAGCATAGACGAGATCTTCGCCAACAACTTGACAATAAAGGAGCCGGAGATAGTAGACGCGCTGTTGCCCGACCTGAAGCATGAAGTGATCGACGTTAAGATAGTCCAGAGACAGACGGATATCGCCTAGCTGAGCGCTAGGCGACCGTAAGCTGGCGAGATCTCGAGGTTCAAAGTAGTGGTGGCCGTAGGCAACGAAGCGGGCTACGTTGGGTTGGGCTTCGCCAAGGCCAAGCAGATGAGGGAGGCCATAGACAAGGCAATAGTGGAGGCCAAGCTTAACATAATCCCTGTCAGGCTCGGTTGCGGAAGTTGGGAGTGCAGGTGCGGTAGGCCGCACAGCGTGCCGATAAGGACTTGGGGCAAGGCGGGGAGTCTAGAGATGACCCTGATACCAGCGCCTCGAGGCACGGGCTTGGTGGCTGGCGACACGGCCAAGATAGTCCTCAGGCTTGCCGGGGTCAAGGACGTCTGGACCTTCACAAAGGGTGAGACGAGGACTAAAGAGAACATGGCGAAGGCCACTCTCGAGGCCCTCAGAAACACTCTAGCCTTCAAGTCCGTAAAGGACTGGGCGAGAACATGACCGAGAGGTTCTACGCGGTTATAAGGCTCAGGGGCCGGGTAGGAGTACCTCCTGACATAAAGCTGACATTGCGCTCGCTGAAGCTCACGAGGAGGAACCACTGTACAATTGTAAAAGCGACCCCCTCAATTGAGGGGATGCTGAAGAAGGCGGCGGGCTATATAACGTACGGAGAGGTAAGCGAGGAAGCCCTAGCCGCCCTGCTAGAGAAGAGAGGCCGATTAAAGGGCGACGAACGCCTGACGCTTGACTACGTAAAGAAGTTGGGCTTCGAAAGCTTCAAGGACTTGGCCAAGGCGATCCTCGAGGGCAAGGCGAGCTTACGTGGCATACCCGGCTTAAAGCTCGTCTTCAGGTTGCACCCGCCGTCCGGAGGATTTAAGGGGTCCATAAAGAAACCAATAGAACAAGGGGGGGAGCTCGGCTACAGAGGGGCTCGAATAAACGAGCTTTTGATGAAAATGATATAGTCGAGCTAGGCTAGCAAAGACTCGAGGATCTTTTTACGCTCGGAGGAAGGAACCCTTAAGCGCTCTAAGGCTTCTTGCACCAAGCTCAATAACTTGCACTTGGCACTGATGAGGGCCCTCTCCTTTGCCCTGACCTCTTGGAGCTCCTTGTCTATCGCACGAATCACGTCTCTTACCTCGGACAGGACCCCGTAAAGCTCCTCGCTGAGCACCCCCCTCTCGATGAACTCTAAGACGCTCCTCAGGTGATCCGGAACTTCGTCGGTGACGTCGTGAACCTCTATTTCGCTGTAACCTCTGAACAAATTTATCGATAACGATATGGGCCTGACGAGTTCGTAGTACTTTCTCGAGGGTCCTAGGGAGCCAATTTTGACTTCGTAAGCCCTTATCAGCCCCGCGCGTATCAAGACGTTTATATGCTTTAATATAGCCTGCTGACTGACGTTGAGCTCTCTCGACAGCTGGAGCAAGTACTTCGGCTCCTTGGCCAAGAGCTCCAATATCTTCCTGCGCGTCTCGTTTCCTAATACCTCCAGCAGATCAAGCGTTCGTCGGGCCACAGCGCCTCACCTCCGCGGTCGCGGCCTAGACGCTATTAGAGAATAGGGGTGAGAAAGATTTAAATATTTCTAACCTTAGGTTACTAACTCGAGGTGAGAAAGTATGTGGAGGCCTAAGAGGTTTTCGAGGATATTTGACGAAATCGAGAGGGCCTTCGAAGAGATAGATGAGATGATAGACAGGATGTTCAGGACCTTCACCAAAATGCCCAGAGAGACCGCTGAGGTCACCGTCGAGGGGCCCTACTTCTACGGCTTCAGCATAACCATAGGACCAGACGGCAGGCCGATAATACAGGAGTTCGGCAACGTCAGACCGTCTCGCTGGGGCATCGAGAGAAGCGACGTTAGGAGGCCTTACGTAGAGACCCACGTAGACTCGAAGGCCGGGGTGCTCAAGGTGGTGGCGGAGCTGCCGGGCGTGGACAAGGAGTCGATTAAGGTGAACGCCTCCGAGGACGTAGTGACCATAAGGGCTGAGCAAGGAGACAGGAAGTACTATGCCGACGTGAAGTTGCCAGCAAAGGTCGACCCGACGTCCGCCAAGGCCAGCTACAGGAATGGCGTTCTAGAGGTCACGCTGAAGCTCAAGGAGAAGGTGGAGGAAGAGAAGGGCTACGAGGTCAAAGTCGAGTAAGCCCTTGTCTTTCTCTTCACTTCTTTACTACGGAGGTCGTGATCCATGACGAATAAAGCTTCTCCATCCATTACCTTGAGGGTCGCAGAGGCTAGGGCTAGGGACGTGGGCAGGGGCATAGCTAGGGTGGACCCCGCCGTAATGTCTCAGCTGGGCGTGAGCACGGGCGACGTCATAGAGATAATAGGCAAGAGGAAGACCGTAGCAATATGCTGGCCTGGCTACCCCGAGGACTACGGCAAGGGGATCGTAAGGATCGACGGCTACATAAGGAGGAACGCTGGCGTCGGTATAGACGACAAGGTCACGATAAAGCTTGCAACGGCCAAGAACGCCGAGAGAGTAATGCTTGCTCCCACGGAGCCCCTCAGGCTGGTGGGTGCCGAGGACTACATAAGGCAGTTGCTCGAGGGTAGGGCGGTCACTAAGGGAGACTACGTGCCCGTGGGCATCATGGGGAGGACCATAGACTTCATAGTGACGTCTATTCATCCGCCCGTCGACGCCGTCATAGTGGGACCCGAGACCCAAGTAGTGCTGAGCGAGAAGGTCGAGAAGGTTCCTCGAGAGATACCCAGGGTGACCTACGAGGACATAGGGGGACTACACGAGGCGATCCAGAAGATCAGGGAGATGGTCGAGCTGCCCCTCAAGCACCCGGAGCTCTTTGAGAGGCTGGGCATAGAGCCGCCGAAGGGGGTCCTGCTGTACGGCCCTCCCGGTTGCGGGAAGACCCTGCTGGCCAAGGCCGTCGCCAACGAGACGAACGCCCACTTCATAAGCATAAGCGGCCCCGAGATAATGAGCAAGTTCTACGGGGAGAGTGAGCAGAGGCTGAGGGAGATATTCGAGGAGGCGAAGAAGAACGCCCCTTCGATAATATTCATAGACGAGATAGACGCGATAGCCCCGAAGAGGGAGGAGGTCACC
>JAAOZJ010000124.1 GCA_011605835.1 Thermoproteota archaeon | reverse complement strand
TGCTCAAGGAGCTGAAGAACGTCTCGGAGTTCATGGTCGATCTAGCGTACACGGCATTGCTGACCAACAGCAAAGAGCTGGCCGAAGAGGTCGACAGGCTCGAAGAGTACGTGGACGAGTTGCACGTGCGCTACGAGGCGGCGGTCTTGGAGCTAGCTAGGCATAGCGAAAACCCCTCTGAGTTCTTGGGGACTCTAAGGGTCGGGCTGGTGGTCGAGGCCTTGGCAGATGCGGCTAGGGGAATGGTCGAGCCGATACTAAGGGGGGATAGGCCTCACGAAGTTCTCACGCTGGTCATGAGCGAGGCGGAGGAGGCCCTGCGCCGAATCAGGGTTGAAGAGGGCTCGCGCCTCGCTGGCAAGAGCTTGTCAGAGCTCGAGGGCAAGTGCCCGCCGGTGACGATCATAGCGATAAGGAGAGGAGGGAGCTGGAAGCTCAATCCAGGAGACGACGTGAAGCTTTATCCCGGCGATGTACTAGTAGTTAAGGGGAGAGACCAGGACGTTGAAGAAATGAAAGAGCTGGCTCGAGGCGAGTTGCGAGAGGAATGACGTAGATGTACAGCGCCGCGTTGAGAGCGCTCCTCAAGTTTTTAGAGCGTAGATCGCTTAAAGCTCATCAGCTCCCGGGCCTTGGGTTAAACGAGGACTTGGTGGACTACTTGCGCCGACAGAACATCGCGCGCCTAGACCACGAGACCTTCCAAGTGGTCGACCCGATACGCCTGGCCATCGAAGCCATGAGACTGGGCGCCGACCTAGAGGCCGTTTCTGAACTGCTTAGCTGGAAAGACTTCGAGAGCCTTTGCGTGGAGGCTCTCAGGAGCCATGACTATGAGGTCAGAGCCCCCTTTAGATTTAGTGTCGAGGGCAGGAAGTACGAAGTGGACATAGTAGCTCATAGGAAAGGGGTTTTGCTCTGCATCGACTGCAAGCACTGGAAGATGAGGCGGGGCCAGAGGAGCAAGATCAAGGACGCTGCGACGAACCACTTCGACAAGTGCGCGAAGCTCGCCCTATCGACAGGCCTTCTCAAGGGCGTTGGCTTAGAGGTCCGCGCTGGTTCGTACGTGGTCCCAATCATAGTGACGTTGATGGACTTAGGCCTCAAAAGTCCTCTAGGAGGCGTGTGCGTTGTGCCTATATACAAGTTCAACAACTTCCTGCTGGAGCTCGAGGCTCATGTAGATGAGCTCTCCTGCGCGACGACCTGTTGAGAAAGCTTGATTATAGCTCTCCATAGGCGACCCGCGTAGGCTGGTGAGCGCCACGAAGGGTTCGAAGGCGGGGCTCTTGGCATCGGGTTGGCCGAGAAGGGCCGTGGTGTGTTCGATAGGCTTCGTCTCGTCGATCCTCTCGGCCATCCTACTCGTTGCCGTGGAGGGTCGCTTAAACGTTTTAGACGCTTTGGCTCTTGGCGCCGTCGGTCTCTGGCTTCCAGCCTTAGCTTTCTCACTCTTCCAAGCGCTCCTGCTTGGTAATGAGGTTATGAATTTCAAGAGAGGGCTCGACAACTTCTCTGCCCTTCTGAGCCTCGCCATCTCGGCCTACATCCTTGGTTACATGGTCCACCTGGTAGGGGTTAAGTCCTCGGTCAAGGATTTGGTGCTCATAGGGACGTCCTTGGCCGCCTCCCTCAACGCTCTAGTGAACCGCTACATCACCGGTAGGAGCATAGCGATAACGGGGACCGCCTCCATTCTATGGCCTCTCCTAACCCTAATCGCTACCTCCACCGTGTCGGGCATCGAGATCGTCGTGCTAGACTACGTCAAGCTTTTACTCGTCTTCCTCGTCATGCTCTTGCCAGCGATCGCGATCTCGAAAAGCGTAGACAACCTAGGTGAAATGCTCGTCGGAGTGAAATCCAAAGAGGTCTTCAGGGCCTACGCGACGAACTGGTTCATGGGGGCTAGAGAGGAGTTGGAGTCTTTCTTCAACGGTCTAGGCGTAGATTCCACGGTGTCATGCAATTTGCTATTCCTGCTCAGCCCTACGAGGGAGGTGAAGGGCGTAGTTGTCGTGCCCCAAGTCCACCCAGGACCACTCAGGAACGTCGGTAGTAGCTCCCTGCCATCGGATATAGTCCAAGTCCTTGAGTCCTCCCTAGGAGCAAATGCCATAGCTTTCCACGGGTTCGTGACACACGCATCCGACATAACTTCCTCCAAGGACTACAGAAATCTCCTAGAGCGAGTGAGGAGGGCAGCGCTAGAACGACCCGACCCGGTAATCCAAGGCCCCTCAAGCCGCCTCGTGAGGGTCGAGGTTGGTGGCCTTTCGATAGGGTGCCAGCTGATCAAAGGTATACCCATGGTATTCGTCTCAGGCGACAGGAAGGGCATCAACGACGTGCCCGAGAGCGTTAGGATGAGCGTTGAGCGAGCGGTGAAGAAGGCCCACGGAGTCAAGCCTCTGTTGATAAACGCGCACAACTCGTACGAGGAGGACCCGGACATAGACCCTGAAGAGCTGGAGAGAGGTATTCTCGGGGCCGTGGACGCGGCTTTCGAGTCGTCGTCCCACGATCCCATTAAGATAGGCGTGGGCGCGTCGAGGAGCGCGGATCTCAGCGAAGTTCAGGGCGTAGGACCCTCAGGGGTCAGGGTATTGATAATAGAGTTCAGAGGGTCGAAGTCTTGCTACGTCGTCGTAGACGCGAACAACGCTAACAGGGAGTTTAGAGACGTCGTAAGGTCTGCGGTTAAGTCAATGGGTTATGAGGACTGCGAGCTCTTCACGACAGACAACCACGCGGTAGTGCACTTGAGGGGCGTGAGGTCTAGTCGGGGGTATTACGTGCTCGGGGAGAAAATGGGCATTGAGCTCTTCTTGAGGGCTCTGAAGTTAGCGATCGATGAAGCAGAGAGGAACCTCTCAGAGGTCGATGTAGTCGCCGAGGACGTCACGGTCAAGGCGCGAGTCCTCGGAGACTCCGCTTACAAGAGCGTGAAGACTTTGGTCTACAAAGCCGTTCGAAAGTTCAGAGACTTAGGGCTGACAGGCTACGGGCTAGCCTTGATATCATCGCTGTTGTTTTGTGGGTTTATGTGAAAAGTCCTCAGTTTAATTATCAATATTCCTTAGGCTTCCTCGGAAACTGAGCGTTCTCTTCTTAGACTTCGATAAATAGTCGTGGAGGGGCTGAGAAACCTTTTTAAAGGAGTCATATCGTAAGAGTGGGGTGTTGTTGAAGGTGATTGGATGGAGCACAAGGAGCTGTCGGTGAGCTATTATAACTTCCTTCCGGAAGTCAGGATGCTGATGGAGCTTCCAGGCGACGTGATAATCCACGACACGACTCTCAGGGAAGGGGAGCAGACAGCCGGTGTCGTCTACAAGCCCGAGGACAAGCTCTACATAGCTAAGTTGCTCGACGAGGTCGGAATCCAGCAGATAGAGGCGGGTTTCCCAGCGGCTTCCAAGGGCGAGCGGGAGGCCTTGAAGATGATAGTCAGGGAGGGGCTCAACGCCAAGATATTCGGTTTCGCCCGAGCGGTCAAGTCTGACATAGACGCTGTCGCCGACGTGGGCGCCTACGGGTTGGTCATGTCGTTCCCTCCATCGGACATACAGTTAAAGTACAAGCTCAAGATAAGCAGAGAGGAGTACTACAACAGGGCCGTGGAGCTCGTCGAGTACGCCAAGAGCCGTGGCCTCTACATAACCTTCAGCGCCGAGGACTCCACTAGGGCCGACTTCAACTTCTTGATAAAGGTGTTCAACGGCATAATAGATGCCGGTTGCGATAGGTTGAGGGTTGTCGACACGCTCGGTTGCATCCATCCCACGGCCATGAAGTTCCTAATAAAGAGGATAAGGGAATCGCTGAAGAAGAAGGTCCCCATAGAGGTGCACTGCCACAATGACCATGGGCTAGCAGTTGCCAATACCTTAGCTGCCGTAGAAGCGGGAGCTGAGGTGTTGTCGACGTCAGTCCTAGGCTTGGGTGAGAGGTGCGGCCTAGCCCCCACCGAGGAGGTGATAGTTGCTCTCAAGAACTTGTACGGGCTGGGGAACTTCAGGACCGAGAAGCTCTATAAACTCTGCAAGGAGGTCGAGAGGATAACGGGCTTCATAATACCGCCCCACAAGCCCGTTGTGGGCGTAAACGCCTTCGCCCACGCAAGCGGCATACACCAGCATGCCGTCCTAGAGAACCCGATATGCTACGAGCCCTATCCGCCCGAGATGGTCGGCCAGTTCAGGAGGATAGTCATAGGGAAGCTGTCCGGGAAACATGCCATAAAGGCCAAGTTGGCCGAGCTCGGCATATCGGCTACGGAGGAGGAGGTCTCGAAGATCGTCGAGCTCGTGAAGTCGGTCAGCGAAGAGAGGAAGTCCCCTCTCAGCGATAAGGAGTTCATAGAAATAGTAGAAAAGGTCAAGGAGAGCCCGCTAACTACTCGGTGCTAGTTTTGACATGCCTCCATAACGGCCTCTTTGACAGCTCTAGTAAAGTCCTTGGTAGTCGCCTTGCCTCCCAAGTCAGGTGTCAAGTTTTTCTTGTCGCTCAAGGACTTTATCAAGGCTCTCTCCAACAAATCAGCTGCCCCGAACTCTCCCAGCCACTCCAACATCATCTTCGCCGAGAGTATCGTCGCGCAAGGGTTCGCGATCCCCTTGCCAGCTATGTCCGGAGCCGCCCCGTGGATGGGCTCGAATATCGCGTATTTATCGCCTATGTTGGCGCCGGGGGCTATCCCGAGGCTCCCGGTGACCGCCGCGGCCTCGTCGGACAGTATGTCGCCGAACATGTTGGTCGTGACTATCACGTCGAACCTTTCAGGCTTCACGACTAAGTTGTAGGCGCAGGCGTCCACGTACATCTCTTCGTAGGAGACGCCCGGGTATTCCTTCGCCACTTCTTTGCACACCTTGGCGAAAAGCCCGCACGTCAGGCTCATCACGTTGGACTTGTGGACTATCGTGACCAACCTCCTTGGCCTCCTCGACGCGAGCTCGAAGGCCTTCCTCGCTATCCTCTCACAGCACTTCCTCGTGATGACCCTGAGAGCCACAGCTGTGTTGCCCTCGTCCAGCGAGAACTCGTACCTCTTGTAGAGATCCTCGGTGTTCTCCCTGACTATGACGAAGTCCACGCCTTGGCGAAGGCAGGGAACCCCCGGATAGGACTTGAAGGGCCTTATGTTGGCGTAGAGGTCCAACATGATCCTCAACTTCACTATTACGTCCGCGGCGCTCTCTCCCACGGGCCCCTTCAGCGTGGCGTGCGCCTTCAGGATCGCGTCGACGGTCTCCTGCGGCAGGGCGATCCCCCTAGTCCTCAGGCAACCGTCACCAGCCTCGACGAAGTCGAAGGAGAGGCTCAATCCCTTGACAGCGTCTTGGACTGCCTCTAGGACCTCTATCGTGGCGTCCACGACCTCAGGGCCTATGCCGTCCCCCCTTATGACGGCGACCTTGTAGGACCCCATGTCTCTCCCTCACGGCTGGCAGAGACGTCAAAAGACCATAGAATATAAACGTTACCTCAAAACCTCGGAGTCCTTAACCCTCGACGTCCTCGTCAAAGCATAGCCTTGACCTCTATGCCCAGCCTCTTCGCGAGCTCCAAGCCATCTTCGAGTATCTCTCGGTGGTCGAACGCGAGCTTTCGAGGAATGGCATAGAACTCGCCTACCTCTGTCTCCCTCGACCCTCTGAGCTCTCCGCCTACCTCCACGACCAAGAAGGCCACGGATATCACGTGGCCTCTGGGATCTCGATCCGGTTTCGAGTACACGCCCACGAGGCCCTTGACGTCGACCTCGAGGCCCGTCTCCTCTTTAACCTCCCTCACGACAGCCTCTTCGACCGTCTCGCCATACTCCACTAGTCCGCCGGGCAGGGCCCAATAGCCCTCGTAGGGCGGCCTCCTTCTCTTAACCAAGACGATACTCCCACCCTTTCTGACGACGACTCCATCCACAGCTACGAGGGGCCTCCTCACAGCATCGCCTGAGGATTTCATAGCTATCCCACAACAATTATAAGCTGACCTAATGGATACAGGGGCGAGCTCGGCTTAATTGCATTAAAGGTGAGCCTCTTGAGGTACGCGAAGTTGCCGAAAGAGATGTTCGGCGAGCTCTTCGAGGCCCTAAAGATGTTCGGCGAAGTACACGCGCCAGTAAAGAGGGGCAAGACCTTCCTCTTCACCAAGGTGAGCTCCCCTAGTGAGGCCTCCCTGAATTACAACAGGACGATGCTCCCGCCGAAGAAGTACTTCATGAGACCGCTGGAGGAGATCCTCAAGGTCAAGGTCGGCAAGGGCTACGAGCCAGTGGTCGAGGAGCCGAAGAGGATAGTGTTGCTGGGCCTCCACGCCTGCGACATCAACGCCCTTAGGGTCCTAGACAGCGTCTACCTCGACGAGCCGGAGGACCCCTACTACCAATCTCGGAGGGCCAACGCCTTCATAGTGGGAGTGTCCTGCGAGCCGGACGAGTACTGCTTCTGTAAGTCGATGGGCACGGACTACGCGTGGACGGGCTTCGATCTATTCCTACACGACATAGGCGAAGCCTACTTGGTAAGGGTCGGTAGCGCCAGGGGAGAGGCGGTCGTGGAGTCGATTAAGAAGTCCATGAGCGAGCCTATGAGGGACGACTTCCTCAAGCTCCGAGACCTCGAGCTCAAGCGGTCGAAGATGTTCAAGAAGGAGCTCAACGCGTCCCTCCTGCCGGACATCGTGGACTCGCTGTATGAGAGCGACGTCTGGACGAAGTTCTCCGACAAGTGCCTCGCCTGCGGGTCGTGCAACTTGGTGTGCCCGACGTGCAGGTGCTACGACGCGACCGAGAAGGTGGAGCTGAACCTCGAGGACGGCGTGAGGGTCAGGCGATGGGACTCGTGCTTCATGAGGAGCCACGCCCTCGTCGCTGGGGGCCTTAACTTCAGGCCCACGAGGCTCGACAGGTTTAGACATAGGTACAACTGCAAGAGCTCCATAGAGCCCAAGACCAACACGTTCTTCTGCGTCGGCTGCGGCAGGTGTAGCGCCTTCTGCCCAGCCGGGATAGACCACGTGGTAGTCCTGAACTCTCTATGGGGGTTAGCCACATGAGCAACAACCCCTACCTGCCCAAGCTGGCTAGGCTCATCGAAGCAGTCGAGATGACCGCCATAGAGAAGCTGTTCAGGTTCGAGTTCGTCAATGAAGAGGACGCCAAGGCATTTTCTTACAAGCCAGGCCAGTTCGTCGTGGTGAGCGTCCCCGGAGTGGGCGAGTCGCCGATATCGATATGCAAATCCCCCACGAGGCCAGGCCCCTTGGAACTATTGATAAGGAGGGTCGGGAGGGTCACGAATGCCATACACAAGCTAAAGCCGGGCGACGTGGTCGGGATCCGAGGCCCGCTGGGCAACGGCTTCCCCATGGAGAAGATGAAGGGCTACGACATAGTGCTGATAGCCGGGGGCTTGGGAGTAGCGCCTCTGATGTCTGTACTGCAGTACGTAATCGACAGGCGCGAGGACTACGGCGACGTGGTATTGCTCTACGGCGTGAGGAGCTATCAGGAGGCGTTATTCAGGGACATGGCTGTTGATCTGATAAAGCACCCCGAGAAGACAGGCATCAAGGCATTCCTGTCGTTCGAGAGGGACGACCCGGTCTTCGCGAAGCTTATGGAGGAGCGTCCGCAGAACGTGAGGAAGGGGGTGGTGACGGTCCTGTTCGAGTGCGCGGACCCCTACATAAAGCCGGGCAGAGTATGCGTCGTCGTCTGCGGCCC
>JAAOZJ010000104.1 GCA_011605835.1 Thermoproteota archaeon | reverse complement strand
GCCTAGGAGGGACTTGACGTACATGGCCGCCTTGTCCAAGCCTATCGCTTGAAAAGCGTCGTCCACTAAAACAGCGACCTTCCTCCTACGCTTGCCCATGAACCACCTCACTGCGACGACGGCCAGCGAGGCCAGCTTCGCCTCGGCTATGCCGGTGGCCTCTAGAGCAGTCTCGGCGAACTTCTTCACAAGATCCTTAGCCTTAGTGTGTACTATGAAGTCCTTGTGCATGGGGTCTACGTAAATTACCTCGTAGCCTAGCTCTCTCAGCATCTCAGTAGCTTGTTTAAGCCAAGACGTCTTTCCGCAGCCCTCCGGCCCAAATACGACGAGGGGGTGCCAAGTGCCCTTTTCCGCGAACTCCTCCACTTGACGGATGGCCCTCTCTCTATCGCAGAACTCTATCTCCAGCCCAACGAAATCCAGCTTTGTCCTCCTCATTTCAAACTTCCTTGAAGCTCAACGCGGTATTAAGGGCTCGTGAACGCCTTGCGTTACTTAGCCCTTCAGAGGAATTTAAGCTTAGCAGTCGTGATGCCACCTCGACCAAGAGGACCGCTCCTTCTCTCACTCACGAGTCGCTCAATAGCAGTTATCGCGATTCACATCTTCTACCAGTATTGGAGTATTGGTGCACCCATGACATCGAGCATGTTGAGAGATCTCGAAGAGCGGTGCAGACCTAGTTAGCTCCTCCGAACTTTAAAAGAGAGTCGAGTGAGGAGCTTAATATGTCCTAAATAAGATGACGTCAAAATGAGGAGCTATAGTGAACTCTGACAAGCATGGAGTGAAGCGATCCGTAGAGGCTTAAGGATGGCCTCATTTTTAGTTGAGGAACACGGTTCAAGACATGAGCAGTTTCAAAGCCCTCACGTGTTGAGTGAATGTCTTCTCTAACTCATCACATGACGCCCTGAGCAGCCAATTGTATATGAGCTCTTCTTCGCTCTTCAATCTCTTCCAAGTCTCTTTTGGGTCTCCATCAACATCGCTCAGCGAGCTCTCTAGGTCCCTCTTCATGAACTCTCGATAGAACTCGAGTAAATGGTCTTCAATCGTATGCCTTCGATAGGGCCTATTGAGTCCATTTACGACGATTGCGGTCCTAAATCTATGACAAGCGTAAACGCAATTGAAGACGTAAATTCTTCTGCCCTCTTCGATTAGTTCATGCTCTACCCTCTAAAGTTCTCGAGCTCCAACCTCAAGCCTTGGCGCCTCGTATGAGTAAAAGTAGATGAAAGGAGGTGATAATTTTTATTCCTTACACCATAGAATCCCTCGCGCGAGCTCGTAGAGCATGGATCAAAGATTTTTTGCGAAGAACTAGGCATGACTAGCTTCTCTGCTTGGGTTCGTCCGTGCAATTCTTCAGCGAGCTACTTCACACTATTGGACTAGGACACTAAGAGCCATCTTAAGCCTTCGGAGGAAGATTGCGTGCATGACAAGTTCAAGTATACTTCGGCATGGACTTGAGGTTGACGCGATGCGTCATCGCCCGTAAACATCCAAGCGAGTTCTGTTAAACGTGTGTAGTAGCGTTGAGCAATAGCACGAACAACACCATTGCCCAAGTTAACAGGGTCTTCAAGCGCAAGAAATTCATATTGGCATATTTATGGAATGATCGATGACGAGCATGGGAGTGGTGATTAAAGTGGATAAACGAGGCCGAATGGTCCTCCCGAAGGACGTTAGGAAGGCGCTTGGAATAGAGAGACTAAAGATGACGTGTGGAGTTATCGGAAATAAAGTCGTGCTTGAGAATTATTCTGGGAGGCTATTCGCAAGGCCTTTGCCGAACTGGAGGAGATAGCCCTAAGTCTAGAAGTTAACACCGTTGATGTGGAGGCCGAGGACGAATCCATTGACAGAGAATACGCGCCTCGCAAAATTGGGATTCGAGGCGTTGGTTGACGTTTAGATCGTAGTCCTCGTTGCTTAGAGGGCTATCAAAGCTTCGCTTCTTCTCACTTGTCTCGTCACTGGGTCCACCTCAAGGCCCAGGCTCTCGAGGGCGTGGAGGCCGAGGACGCTTTCATCGCCTTCTTCTGCGAAGACCACGACTGTGGGGGCTATCTCGCCCTCGTACTCCACGAACGCGTAGCCCACGTCCCTGACGATGACCTCGCCTTTTATGGTTTTGAACCTGCCCCTTCTAACGGGCTTGACCCCCAGTTCCTCGAGGAACCTCCTCGGCAACCAAGAGTAAGCGGCTCCAGTGTCCACGAGTAAGTCCAGCTCCTGCGACGCTGGGCTCGTCGGCAATGCGCGAAATCTCACGCGTATTCTCGTCTCGCCCATCGCCGTATCCCTTAGTGGTTTTTGTCCAGACCAATATTAAAGCTTGGATGTGAAGTGGCCGCTAAGACCCGATGGCTATTTATTCGAATGTCTAAAGCGTGCACAAAGTAACGTCAGTGCCAAGTCTTAGTCCTTGAAGGCCAGTACCGCTTCTGCGCTTCTGAGCACCCTAACGTCGAAGCCCACTTCAGCCAACCTCTTGGTCACGCCCCTGATCAAGTCCAATCCCCTAACCCTGCCCGGCGAGCCCACGTAGTGGAAGAGGACCCCTCCATCCCTGAGGACCCTGTAGAGCTCCGAGTACAACTTCTTACCGTAGAGATCGCCGGTCCTCGGCGAAAACCGAGGAGGGTCGTGGATTACCCTGTCGAAGGCCTCGTCCTCCAGGTCCTCGACGACCTCGCGCACGTCCCCCAAGACCACCTTAATTCGCGGATCGCTAAGCCTCCAGCTCCACGGGTTGTAGCTCGCCAGCTCGACGACGTTCGGGTCGACCTCTACCGTGAGGACCTCGGCTCCCGCGAGCACCGAGTGTATGGCAGTGTAGCCCAAGCCCATGCAGGTGTCGAGGACCCTGTGGCTTGGCCTGACCTTGGCCAGCGAGACCTTCTTCTTGGCGTCCTCCCAGGGGGTCGTGCCCTCGATTCTGTGCATGTGTATCCCGTCTATCTCGAGGGTGGGGGCGGTGTTGTCCGCCACCCTCCTAAGCCTGTAGAAGTGCTCGCCAGCCACGACAAGCTTCGACAGGCCGTTTTCGCTCAAGGAGTACACGCCCTCCTCGTCCTCAGCCACAGCCTTGAGGCTCTCCAAGTCGACTGTGAACCCATTGACGAGGGCCCTGGATTCCTCCACTCTCACTTCGACCCCCTTGAGGCCCAAGTTTGCCAGCACGGTGAAGAAGCTCGACTCCAAGCTCCTCCTCAGTATCTCCCTAGCGGAGCAACGGTCAAGTACGACAACTTTCTTGGGCACGAACTCCACGAAGGCCCAGCCCTTCACGAGCCCCCGCCTTCGCCTCCCCCGCCGAGCCACCTGAAGAGGCCCTCCGGCTTCGGCCCCCTCTTCCTGGGGTTCAGCACGACGTCCTCGAGGAACCTGTCCCTGACGGGCTCGTAGACCTCCTTGAAGAACCTCTGCTGGTCGAGAAGCGCCTCCCTGTCGAAGCTCTTCAGGTACTCGAGGGTCGCTTGCCAAGCCCTCTCGTAGGGCACCACGCCCTCTACGTGTTGCGCTATCTGCCTGTCGTAGTCCTCGGGCCTCTGCTCCTCCCCTCCTATCTCGAACCAGCCCCTCTCAGACACGAAGGCCGTCTCGTCGCCCACTTGGACGGCCCTCTCCTTCTCGCCCTCCGCCGAGCCCTTAGCGGCCTTGGAGGTCCCCCTCTTGGAGGCCACCCCCCTCGCGTGCCTCTTGGCCCACGCGTAGAATATGGCCCTGTTCAGGCCGAACGACTTCGCCCTCTCCAAGTCCCCGGTGAGCAAGTAGTAGCGAGCCGCTTGGAGCAACCCCATGACTTGGAAGCGGCCTATCTTCCCCCTCCTCTCGACCTCCACCGGCTTGGGAGCGGCTATCGTCGTCCTAACCCTCTCCTCGACAGCCCCGGGCCAGCCCTTGTACCCGCCGACGGCCTCGATCGCCTTGAGGGCTGCCTCGTCCCCCTCCCCCTCGACGTACTCCCTCCACCTCTCGTCGTGCTTGAAGCCCTCGGGGCTGGCCCACCCGACCTCGAAGCTGTCTAGGGCCTCCGGCTTGAGGCAGACGCAGCACAGGTCCCTCCTCCTGTGGAGCGATAGGGGGGCCGTGAAGACCCTCTTCAGGTCTATTTCGTTCTCGACCTTTAGCACGCCCGACCTCGAGGCCACGTCGAGTATCTTGTCCTTGCACCTCTCCAAGACGTAGTCCACGAGCGAGTAGGCGACGTCGAGGGGGTTGTGCTTCGAGAGCACGTCGCTCGAGAAGCACCTCTCGTGGACGTGGACGTGGGCCCCCTCGCCACTCCACTTCACGAACACGGACTTAGCAATCCCCAGCCTCTCGAGCTCGTCGACTATCATCTTAGCGACCTCCACCACGTCCCTCCACCTCTCGAGCTCTCCATCTATGTCCCACACCGGGGACGCGTAGGCTATGTTCTCGCGCACCTCCAAGTCGAGCCTGGAGGCCAGCTTGCTGTACACGTTCACGGAGCCGTAGACAGCCCTGGGCCTCACGCCCTTGAACTGTTTGATCAGGCCCTCCACGTCCTGAGGGCCGTCGATCCTGAGGGGCCTCCCATCCCTCGAGTACCTCAAGAACACCCTGCTGCCGAGCGCCCCTCCCTCGAGGGCGACCCACCTGCCCTTGCAGTAGTCGGCAACTTCCCTCTTGACTATCTCCCTCGAGTAGTGGCGCTCGACGAGCTCGTAGTCCATGTAGCCGACACCTGTAGAGACTTGGACTAGGACTGTCATAAACCTGCGCGAAGTTCCAAGCCGTCGGCCTGCGGTCCGCAACGACCTAGCTGTCAACGGTTGAGTCGTGGTTACTCGAAGAGTCTTGACGAGCAAGCTTTATAAGGCCTCGATAGAGCGAAGTGCGAGGCAGGTGCCGGAGATGCTCGGTGATTTAGTTTACTTCGGCTAGAGATCTAGCGTCCCTCCAGCTCAAGAGGCTCGCGTGGACCATAAGGCAGGCCTCCAAGAGCCCTCTGTACTCCAATAGGCTCAGAGGAATTGACGTCAATTCCATAGACGATTTGACGAAGCTCCCCTTCACGACCAAGCAGGACCTATTGGCGGTCTACCCCTACGGCGCGCTGGCTGTGAGCCTGAGCGACGTGTGTCTGATACTCTCCTCCTCAGGCACGACTGGGAGCCCGATACTGACTTTCTACACCGAGTCGGACTACAAGCTCTGGATGGAGAGGCTCGTGAGAAACTTCAAGCTCGCGGGGATAGGCAAGGGGGACGTCTTCGTGAACACGTCGAACCAAGGGATGTTCACTGGCAGGGGCTACAGCGAGGCGGCATCGCTGGCTGGGGCGGCCTCGATACCGGTCGGCCCGGCCTCGCCCGAGAGGCACCTCAAGCTCATGGTCGAGCTCGGCGTGACATCCTTCCATGCAGTCCCCTCGTTCGCACTCAAGATGGCGAACTTGGCCGAAGACTTTGGGCTCACGGAGAAGCTGAGGCTCCGAAAGGCCGTGATAGGGGCTGAGACATGGAGCGAGTCCACGAGGAGGAGGATAGAGGAGTCCCTAAACGTGGACGCCTACGACAACTACGGAGTCGCCGAGCTAGGAGGGCCCGGCATAGCTATTGAGTGTCCTGAGAAGGACGGCATGCACGTCTGGGCCGATCACTACTTGGTAGAAGTCGTGGACCCCGAGACGGGCGAGCGCTTGGGCGAGGGCGAGGAGGGCGAGCTCGTCGTGACCACCCTCACCAGGGAGGCCATGCCCTTGATAAGGTACCGAACGGGCGACGTCGTCAAGCTCCTCCCGAGCGACTGCCCCTGCGGCCTCGAGACGCCCAAGATATCCAGGGTGAAGGGGAGGATCGACGAGATGGTCAAGGTCCGCGGGATAGGCCTCTACCCCAAGATAATAGAGGAGGTCACCTCCAGCATGCCGGAGCTCACGGGGGAGTTCCAGATAGTCCTCTCGGGCATAGACGACATAACGGTGAAGGTCGAGGTGAAGAGGTGGGTCAAGGACGTCGACAGGGTCGTGGGCGAGCTCAAGACTAAGATAAAGGAGCTGACTCTGCTCAGCGTGGCCGTTGAGCCCGTGGAAGAGGGGAGCATAGTCTATCAGGGGAAGGCGAAGAGGATCCTAGACCTGAGGCAGCTGTAGGTGCGCCGCAAGGCCCCCTGCCTCGGGCCGTGCCCGCCTCGACTCCTAGCAAATTTTTTTACTGTTTTCATAGCCCACTTATCTTAAGGCCTTTGGAGGGTCTATGTTGGAGATACTGGGCCTAGTGTCGAAGAAGAGGAAGGTCGGCAAGGACGACTTCTACAAGAAGCTCGTCTACGGCAAGGGGGCGATATACGGCGTCGAGAGGGACGTGCTGGTCAGCGCCGTGAACAACCTAGCCCTCGAGATATCCTCGACGCCCTTCGGCTTGGCCTGCAAGGCCCTCTCGACGACTGCCAAGAAGGACATCGGGAGCATAGTGGTCCTGAGCGAGGTGAAGCCCCTCGCCAAGGAGCTCAGGGAGCTGTTCATCCAGACGGGCCTGGCGGCCGACGACGTCCTCGACCTCCCCCACGCTAAGGACATATTCACGTCGAAGAAGGCCAAGAGGTCGGTCGTCTACAGCCACATAAGGTCCACAGTCGAGTGCTTCCTTCTGAGCTCGGTGCTCAGGGGCGACGTCCCCCAGCCCTTAGCCGACAAGGTCTTGGAGGCGGCGTTGATGGTCCAGCCCTCCATAGTGAGAGCCGTCGAGAAGGCCAGCAAGGAGGGCTCCCCCATCTGGGGCGTGGCTTGGAGCGCCCTCTCGTCGATAAAGCCCCTCGTGGATCTGCAGGGCATACCGCTCCTGCTGTCGGCCCTGCCCTACGCGGCCCAGCAGGCCAAGCTGACGGCCGCCTACATGTACATGAAGAAGAAGCTCCAGATAGACATAGACGCCCTCCTCGCCCAGTCCGTCGTTAAGCCGAAGTAGCCGCTCCGAAGCGGGCTCGGTAACTTATAGAGGACGTCTAAAGCGCTAAGTAGGAGGGGCCCTTGAGCTCGACTTCTAAGTTTAAATGAGCGATGGAGTGGGTACAAGGTCGTGGATCGGAGGGGCCACGCGGGCTTCACGCTCATAGTTGCGAGCTTAGCGGCGCAAGCCCTCGGCCTAGCGTTGCAAGCTGGCCTGCTCTTCATATCGCTGTCCGCGGTCTTCTCAGTCCTCCCCGACATAGACCTGAGGCTCGAGATCAGACATAGGAGGTACACCCACAACCTGCTCGTGGCTCTGCTCGCAAGCGCGCTGATAGGCATGGTCGCGAGCCAAGCTGGCTTGGGCTTCTTCACGGGCTTCGTCACGTGCTTATTAGGCTACCTCTGCCACATACTCGGGGACCTCTTGACCTACATGAGCTTCCCGCCCCTGTGGCCCGTGGTCAAGAAGGAGGTTAGCTTGAGGCTCTTTAGGTCGAGCGACAGGGCCGTGAACTCGGCGTTCATGTTCGCTGGCTCCTTGGCCTTCATAGCCTTCATATTTAAAGCCCTAGGCTAAACCCTTAATGGGAGCTTCGAGTAAACTTCGCCTGCGTAGGCCTGCGAGGCGAGATGATCCTCTTGGGCAAGCCCAAGGCCACCAAGGCCAGAGTAAGTTTCTTGGGCAGACACATGATGATGAAGAAGGAGTACGCCGAGCTAGTGCTGGCGGGGGCCAAGACCGCAACCATAAGGCTCGGCGTGGTGAGGCCGAAGAGGAGGCGCGTTCTGCTTCACAGCGGCGGCAAGGTGCTGGCGGAGCTCGAGATAACAGGGGTCGAGGTCAAGAGGGTCCGAGACCTGACGGACGAAGACGCCAAGCAGGACGGGTTCCAGGACACGCGACAGCTGATAGAGCACCTGGAAGGGATCTACGGGAGGAGGCTCGGAGAGGACGAGAAGGTTACGGTAATAAGGTTCAGGATCGCGAGGAGGATCGAGGGCTCGGAGGCCGAGGAGGGCTCTAAGTACCTCGGCTTAAAGCCCGTGGACGTGGCTAGCATAGCCCTGCGCTACAGAGTGAAGCTCAACCCCAAGGACATGGTCATGATAAAAAAGGTCGCCGAGGCCGGAAGCATCAGGAAGGCCGCCAACGCCCTCTTTGGAGACCCTACTAGGAGGAAGGCCATAAGGGCGGCCCTCGACAAAGCGCTGAGGAAGCTCATCGAGGCAGGGGTGATAGCTAAGAAAGGCCGGGATGAGGAGAAGGCCGTCACGGATGAGGGCAGAGAGCAAGGCTAGCTCGACTAGACCACGAGCCTGATCCTCAAGCCCAAGCCCCTCGCAACCGCCTTGTCGTAGGCCAGCTTTGCCGTGACGGCGTCTTGAATAGCTAGACCGGTCGAAGTGAATACGGTTATCTCGTCCACCCTCTCCCTGCCCCTCTTGAGCCCGGCGACGATCTCTCCCAGCTCACCGTAGACCTGCTCTCTTCTGAACAAGCCCTTGGCTATGGGCACGTTGATCTCGCCGCCGTGCACCGCTTGCTCCACGTCGTCCACGACGACCTTGGCCCTGAGCAGGATGCGGGGGTCTAACTCCTCCTTGCCCGGCGCGTCAGCACCTACGCAGTTTATGTGGGCACCTCTCTTCACCCACTCGTCCATGACTATGGGTTCTCGAGATGGCGTGGCAGTGGTGATGACGTCAGCTCCCTCGACTGCTTCCTTTGGTGCCTCGCAGACCTCGACCTTCGACCCCTCGACGACCTT